>JBNMJF010000300.1:0-1522 GCA_050873665.1 Helicobacteraceae bacterium | reverse complement strand
GCGGTAGGCTAACAACGCCTGATTCAAGGCTTTGTAAGATATATTTTGCGATTGCGCCACCAAAAAATTTACTCGCACTCACCGCCGTGTAAAAGTCGCGCCCAAGTGGCACACTCGCATAATAAGCGCGAATCCACGCGCCAAAATACTCGCTAAATCGCAAAACGGCTATATCGCCTTTAGCGTGGCTCTTAATCGCGCAAATCCTGCGTGTATTTCGTCCTTTGTGATTAAAAGTGGTGGCAAAAATCGCAATGTCGCGTTGCCTGAGCGAAGCACCAAAAGGCGATTTTCCCTTGCTTTGGCTATGATTCGCATAAGCGTTTCATCATCTTTGATTTTTAGTCCGCGCATAAAGCCAATGCCACTAACGCCCAGCACCACGCTACTAAACTCATCTTTGATAGCCTTTAGCTCTGCGTCAAATATGGCGATATGCTTTGCTAACTCGCCACTTTTGGCGTAAGCCTCTAAAATCTCTAAGGCGCAGATTCCAGCACTCGTGGAGAGCGGATTGCCACCAAAGGTGCTTCCGTGCTGTGAGGGCGCGAAAATATCGACTTTATCACACATTACCGCGCCTATCGGCACTCCTCCAGCCAAGCCCTTTGCTAAAGTAACGACATTTGGCTTTATGTCGTAGTAGTTTGATGCTAAAAACGCGCCACTGCGGAATACGCCACTTTGCACTTCATCTACCATTAGCAAAATATCGCTTTTGGCGCAGAAATCCGCTAATTGCGCCACTTCATCTTTTGGTAGGGCGTAGATTCCGCCCTCGCCTTGAATAAGCTCGATGAAAATCGCCACCACTGCATTATCGCTCTTTGCTAGGCTAATCGCCTCGCCAATGTCTTTGGCATAAAGAAAGCCCTTAGGGAATGGCGAAAAATGCGTGTGCATTTTATCTTGCCCACAAGCGCGGAGCGTGGCGATACTGCGCCCGTGAAAGCTGTTTTTTAGCGTGATAATTTTATAGCGATTATTTTTGTAGGCGTTAAAAAGGGTGGATTCGCGTGAATCTGCGCTAGATTCGTGGGATTCGCCTAAATCGATTTTAAATCTCTCTCCATAGATTCGCGCTATTTTTATGGCGCATTCATTTGCTTCTAGCCCTGAGTTGCAGAAAAATACGCGCATATTTTGCCCTGATAGCTCTACCATTTTTTTTGCCAAGCGCACTTGCGAATCAATATAAAATAAATTTGATAAATGTAGCACCTTTCGCGCCTGATTTGCGATAGATTCAACAAGTGCGGGGTGATTATGTCCCAAAGCATTTACGCCAATCCCTGCCGTAAAGTCGATATATTCCACGCCCTCATTTGTGTAGAGTTTCGCGCCCTCCCCACGCACAAAATGCGTGTAATCCCTAGCATAAGTATCTAGCAAATATTGTTTGCTAAAATTTTCCAGCTCGTTAAAATGTGTGTTATCCAATGTGTAGCTCCTTGTAAAGTTTGATAGCGAATCTATCCGTCATAGAGGCGATATAGTCGCTTACAACGCGGTGGTGTTTCGC
>JBNMJF010000299.1:0-1663 GCA_050873665.1 Helicobacteraceae bacterium | reverse complement strand
GTAATCATTTGCGTTATTTCGGCGACAAAATTTCGCTCAATGGACGCCCAAGTCCTATTTCGCTCATTTCGCGCCAAAATAACGCAAAGCACTACCACCATTACTTCGATTGTGATTGCACTAATGCGAATCAGCCACGAATCAAGCGTGAATCTATAATTTTTCGTCATTGCGAGATTTGGCGATAGCCAAATCGTGGCAATCTATTTTTTGATTTTTGGATTGCTTCGGCGATTTGCTAAAATCGCCTCGCAATGACGAATCTTTTTTAGTTTCAAGCCACTTGCGCGGAAGTATCTTTAGGCGATTTTGTGGGTTTTCGAGCGCGAAACTGCGAAATAAGACTGATAGTCTATTGAGCAGTTGAGCGCGATGAATCCCGCAAAAGCGTCAAAGAGACAACGCGCCTCCATTAGCGATTTTTTATTGCCTCTAACGCCGCCTGATAATCTGGCTCATTCGTAATTTCCTCGCAAACTTCCTTATAAATCACTTTCCCGCTTTCATCTACCACAAAAACAGCACGAGCCAAAAGCCCACTTAATGGCGAATCATCGATTAACACGCCGTATTTATTGCCAAATTCTTTCGCCCTAAAGTCGCTTAATGCTTTGACATTTTTTATGCCCTCAACCGAGCAGAAACGACTTTGCGCAAAAGGCAAATCCATAGAGATGACAAAAACTTCGACATTGGGCAGATTTGATGCCTCAGTGTTGAATCGCTTGGTTTGCATTTGGCACACAGGCGTATCAAGGCTTGGGACGACATTTAGGACTTGAATCTTATCCTTTTTGCCACCCACAAGCACATAGCCCAAATCATTGCCCTTTAGCTTCACGCTTGGGGCAAAATCTCCTACTTTAATCTCATCGCCGAGCAGTTTTACGGGACTTCCCTTTAATTTTACGCTCATAAATTCTCCTTTTAATTTAAAATATTTTACAATTCCACTTTTGGAATTTGGAATTATATGAAAATTTTCTTAAAGGGCGGAAATTTTGGCTAGGAATCACAACACAAAACGCTACATTTTGGATACTTCGATTATTTTGGACGACATTGCGAATCTATCGTTTATCTCGCAAGGCGGGGAAAATGAAGTCTATATTTCAGAGATTGTGCTTTATGAATTAGATAAGAAAAAAGATTTGCAAAACGAGCTAGGCTATTTTAGCCGTGAGTTTTTTCGCGCACTGCATTCAAATGAGGCGATTTTACTCAAAAGGCGCACTAAAAATGGCGATAATATCTACAAACTTTTATTTAAAAATAAGGACACGGAATTTGATATTTTTATCATTTATCGCGCAGATTATAAGACAAAAAATTTGGAGTATTCGCTAAATGACAGCCGAATCTTAGAGGTGGCAAAGGATTATGATTTCATACTTTTGACAAATGATATTTCGCTAAAGATTCGCGCTATTTCGCAAGGCGTCCGCGCCGAATCGATTTTTCGCAATATGGTGGAAAATCCTAGCGACATAAATTTCGCATTTCAATTTAATCTGCATAAAGATAAAAGCGTGGATTGCTTATCTAAAAACGCCGAGTTTAAAAAACTAAAAGATTGGAGCATTATCGAAGTCGATGAGCAGGACAACACGGAGAGTTCGCTTTATCTAACGGGCAAAAAGAAATTTGGCTTTAAGATTGATGG
>JBNMJF010000298.1:0-1756 GCA_050873665.1 Helicobacteraceae bacterium | reverse complement strand
GTGCATAGCTTTTCGCCAAGCTGGGATAAAGAGCAGATTTTGAATCTTTCAGCGAGTATTGAGGAGCATTATTTTCACCCTGTGGCGGAGGCGGTTGTCAAAGCGGCAAAAGAGCGCAAATTTAATCATATCCACCACGATGAGGTAACTTTCATAGTCGCGCACGGCGTAAAAAGCCAAATCAACGGCAAACAAGTCCTAATGGGGAATCGCCACTTTTTAGAGGACGATGAGGGCATAGATATGAGGGCGCACGAATCTAAGATTCAATCACTGCTAAAATCTGGGCATACGCCGTTATTTGTTAGCTATGATGATAAGTTACTTGGGCTAATTTTACTAAAAGATTCATTGCGTCCTAACGCCAAAGAGGCAATTAAACGCTTACGCAAAAGTGGCGTAAAGCAAATCATAATGCTTACAGGCGATGAGGAAAGCAAAGCAAAAGAAATCGCCACCGAGCTAGGAATCGATAGATTTTACGCCAAACTTTTGCCCACCCAAAAGGCGGAAATCCTTGAATCTATAATGAATGAAGGGCATAAAGTCGCCTTTGTAGGGGACGGCATAAATGATGCTCCTGCGCTCATCAAGGCACACAGCGGGATTGGAATGTGTAAAGGCGCAGACATTGCCAAAGCAAGTGCGGATATTGTGCTATTAAAAGATGACATTGAATCCGTAGCAGACGCGAGGGAATACGCCATTGAATGCCTAAACAAAGTCAATAAAAATTTCAGAATCACGGTGGTGGTAAATAGCGCGATTTTGGCAGCCGCCACATTTGGCAAACTCTCACCCATTTACACGGCATTTTTGCATAATGGCACGACTATCGGGCTACTACTAAACGCCCTGCGTGGCATAAGCGTAAGGAGACGATAATGCCACTAATGCCTTTAGCGTTACTTGGGTGCATAGTGCTATTTTGCAAGGTGGCAAATAAAAGTGCCAAAAAATTTAAAAAATCCACAAGGAGAGCAAATGAGTAGAAAATCAAGTGATTCTAGCGCAAATCGCGTCGAAAAAAGTGCGAATTTGGCTGTTGCAAGTGCGAATCGTGGCGCAAAAAATGCGAATCGCACGGCAAGGATTCGTGCCAAAAAGGGCGATTTAGGCGAATCTAAAAGCTCTAACCTAAGCCTAAAAACGCTTCAAGTAGCAGAGATTTTCGCCTCTGTCGAATCCAAAAGAGAATTTGCCAAGTTAGGAATGAGTGCCTCGCTGCTTATCTGCGTAGGTAGCGCGTTTTTTAAGGGCAACTTTGCACGAAATCTGCATATCGCCTCAGGTGTCGCGCTTGTGGGATTTAGCATTTGGCATCATAGTTTGTATGAGAAATAAAGATTGTTAAACTATAAATTCGCATTTAAACAAAGCAAAGGCAAATCAAATGGCGAATCGCCTTTTTTAGATTCGCCCTCATCTTTAAAAATCTTAATTTTAGCATTTACACTCCATAGTCCAAAGCAATAATGCTTCATTTTGTCATATTTAAAATCATTTTGTTTTGTCAAATCCCTAATATTATCCCCATAATCACATTTACGCCATAGATTCCTAGTCCCAAAATGCCACCGATAAATGTCCCATTTAGGCGGATAAATTGCAAGTCTTTGCCGATTTCTAACTCTAGCTTATTGCTGACTTCTTTCGCTTCCCAGCTTTTGATAGTTTGTTCTACATAGTTTGAGATATGTTCGCTTGAATCCACCAAAATATTGATAATTTTTATGCGAATCCACCTATCAATCGC
>JBNMJF010000297.1:0-1757 GCA_050873665.1 Helicobacteraceae bacterium | reverse complement strand
GATTTATAAATTAGATGTCATCTCAATCCCCACAAATGTCCCAAATATCCGCGAGGATTACAATGATTTGATTTTCAAAAGCGAAAAAGAAAAATTTGACGCCGTTTGCAAACAAGTAATCGCCCTTCACAAAAAGGGAGTGCCGATTTTGATAGGGACAGCGAGTATCGAAAAGAGCGAAAGACTCCACGAGTTGCTTAAAAAAGCGCGAATCCCACACAATGTCCTAAATGCCAAAAATCACACGCAAGAAGCCGAAATCATCAAAGACGCAGGGAAATTAGGCGTGGTTACGATTGCCACAAATATGGCTGGGCGCGGTGTGGATATAAAAATACAAGATTCGGTGCGCGATTTGGGCGGACTTTTTATCATCGGCACAGAACGCCACGAATCACGGCGAATCGACAATCAACTTCGCGGACGAAGCGGACGGCAGGGCGACCCGGGCGCAAGTCAGTTTTATTTGAGTTTGGAAGATTCGCTTTTGCGTATCTTTGGTAGCGACAAAATCAAAGGCGTTATGGAAAAGTTAGGCTTAAAAGATGGCGAACATATCGAATCTAGCTTTATCACGCGCTCTATTGAAAATGCGCAAAAAAAGGTGGAAAATCTCCACTTTGAATCGCGCAAACATATCCTAGAATACGATGATGTGGCAAATGAACAGCGCAAACTCATCTATCAATTCCGCAATCGATTGCTTGATGAAAACTACGACTTAAGCCACAAAATCGCAGAGGATAGGGAATTTGCGTTAGATAATATCTTAAGCAATCTCACAGATTTAGAAAGTGGCAATGTAGTGGATTTTGAGGCTTTGGAATCGCAGATTATGGAGCAGTTTGGCGTGGAGGCTAAAAATGCGCCTAAAGATTCAAACCTAGCGGATTTAAAAGAGTGGCTTTTGGCGCAGATAACTAGCGATTACGAAGCCAAAATGAGCGTTTTGGATAAAGAGCAACGAAGTGAGATTGAGCGAATCATATATTTGCAAGTGCTAGATAGCTCGTGGAGAGAGCATTTGTATGTGATGGATAACCTAAAAACGGGCATTGGTTTGCGCGGATACAATCAAAAAGACCCGCTGATTGAGTATAAAAAGGAAAGTTACAATTTGTTTTTAGAGCTAAAAGACAGCCTAAAAATAGATAGCGCGAAAATGATTCATATCATCAAACTTCGTGCAAAAAGCGATGAGGACGAGGAAAGAGCGCGTAAAATGTTAGAATCTATGGAGTCGCAAAATGATAATGTCGAGTTTAATAAGGACAGCGATGAGAGCGAGAGCGGGAAACTAAAGCCGATTCGCTCCAAAAAAATCGCACGAAACGACCCTTGCCCGTGCGGAAGCGGAAAAAAATATAAATTGTGCCACGGGAAAAGCGGACCAAAAGTGGGAGAATTAGCGCAATGAGTTTGGGGCTAAATCAAGCATTCAAATACACCAATGGCAATTTGATGAAAGATAATGCCAAAAATAAATTTGATGAATACTTTACCAAACCAGAGATTGCTAAGCAACTTTTTGATAAATTTTGCCAAATCGTGGGGCAAAAAGAGGATTTGACGAAATTTTGTTGGATTGAGCCAAGTGTCGGCAATGGCGCATTTTTTAACCTTTTGCCAAAAGATAACACAATCGGCATTGACATAAAGCCCACAGAATTTGACACGATACAAAGCGATTTTTTAAGCTACTCACTGCCAAATGCGCCTTTTATTGTCATCGGCAATCCACCTTTTGGGCATCGCGG
>JBNMJF010000296.1:0-1862 GCA_050873665.1 Helicobacteraceae bacterium | reverse complement strand
TGATTGCCAAAAAGTTTATTGCCTATCCAGCTACCGATAATTGCACCCGCAGCACTCGCCAAAATCGCCCCGCCCAGCGACAATCCCGTGCCGTTAGGATTTGTGAGTTGCGAAGTCCCCGCGTCAATCGCCCTTTCCTCATCTTTTAGCAATTTATCGATTTCCTCATTTGATAGCATTCGCTCCGTGCCGTCCTTTGCTTTTAAAAGCACACGCGTGGTTTCGCTTGGATATTCCTCCAAAATCTTATAGCTCCCGTCCTCTTGCTCCTCGATGATGACAAATGCGCCGTTTTTTACCGCCTCTTTGGTGCTTTGGGCGTTTTGCGTGGCATTATCACAGCCATTTAACGCCAAAATCACAGCCACTCCAAGTCCGCCCATAAGCCCAAATTCGCTGATTTTCTTTATGTTTTTCATTGCCTTTCCTTTTGAATCTAATTTATGCCAAATTTTCCCATTTTAGCTTTGCGCCACCCAAAATGTGAAAATGCAAATGTGGCACTTCTTGTCCGCCGTGTTCGCCGATATTTGTGATGATTCGATAGCCGTTTTTATTTAAGCCCACTTTTGCCGTAACTTCTTTGATAAAGTCGCTAATCTCGCCAAGCATCACCGAATCCGCGCTTTCAAAATCTTTTGTGCAGATTTTGGGAATCACAAGGATATGAATGGGAGCTTTGGGATTTATATCATAAAACGCCAAAAATTTATCGCTTTCACACACTTTATTACACGGGATTTCGCCACTTACAATCTTTTCAAAAATAGTCATTTTGCCGTCCTTAAAATCTAAAAATAAACTATGAATCTTTGCAAAAAAATTTTTAAAATCACATTAAAATTTATGTGCGAATCTATGCGAATCACATAAAACTTTACAAAAAATTTACTTTTTGTAACTTTTTGTAAAGCGATTCGCCAAAGATTCGGCGAATCTGGCTATGTCTTTATGGATATATTTTCTTTTATTTGCTATCATAAATTCCGCATTTTTAGAAAATCAAACAACAAAAAAAGGAGAGATATAATGCAAGAACAAGAAGAGTTTGAGCAGATTTCTGCGAGATTAGATGAGTTTGAGAAATTGCCTGATTTACGAGCGAAAGATGGAGATATTAAGTCTGTTTTAAGTAAAAATGGCATTTCACGGCGGGATTTTATGAAATGGGCGGCGGCGATGACCGCGTCAATGGCACTTCCAGCGTCATTTATCCCGCTAACGGCTAGGGCTGCGGAGTTGGCAGGGCGATTGCCTGTCGTATGGCTACATATGGCGGAATGCACGGGTTGTAGCGAGAGTTTGTTGCGTAGCGATGCGCCTAGCATTGATTCGCTAATCTTTGACTACATTAGCTTAGAATACCACGAGACCGTTATGGCAGCAGCTGGGTGGCAAGCCGAGCAAAACGCCGAAAACGCGATGAAAACCTACAATGGCAATTATATTTTAATGGTTGAGGGCGGGATTCCTAGCGGTGGTAGCGAATTTTACCTAACTATTGGCGCACACGGACATACAGGTGCAAAAAGCGCAAGAGAGGCAGCGCAGGGCGCAAAAGCGATTTTTGCAATCGGCACTTGTTCGAGTTTCGGCGGTGTCCGAGCGGCGAATCCAAATCCCACAAACGCCGTCCCTTTAAGCAAAATCACTAATAAACCTGTCATCAATGTGCCCGGCTGTCCGCCGAGTGAGAAAAATATCGTAGGCAGTGTGCTACATTTTATTTTATTCAATGCGCTACCTGCGCTTGATGCTTACAATCGCCCCACTTGGGCTTACGGACTGCGAATCCACGATTTATGCGAGAGACGCGGACATTTTGACGCAGGGGAATTCGTGCAACAATTCGGCGATGAGGG
>JBNMJF010000295.1:0-1936 GCA_050873665.1 Helicobacteraceae bacterium | reverse complement strand
CCACGAATCTAATACGAATCTTTATAGATTCAAGTAAATCTAAATCACCAAATCACAAAACTTATGCTAAAATTCGCATTTTTATTTTATAACAAACGACAAGCTACGATTAGGAGGGCTTAGATGAGCGTGATTAAGGCATTTTTTAGCAGTGAGGCAGCAGGTGGAATCCTGCTTTTTGTATGTGCGCTTTTAGCGATGATAGTGGCAAACTCGCCATTAGCGGAGTATTATTTTCACTTGTGGGAAATCCCGCTTGGCGTATATGTGGGCGAAACCTTTATCGGTATGAGTTTGCACCATTGGATAAATGATGTGCTAATGTCATTTTTCTTTTTGGTGGTGGGGCTTGAAATCAAAAAAGAATTTTTGTTTGGCGAATTAGTGGGCTTTAAAAAGGCGGCTTTCCCAGTCCTTGCCGCGCTTGGCGGTATGATAGCCCCGGGCATTATTTATTTTACCCTAAATATCGGCACTCCTAGCCAAAATGGCTTTGGGATTCCTATGGCGACAGACATTGCCTTTGCGCTTGGCGTGATGATGTTACTTGGCAAACGCGTCCCTGTCGCGCTAAAAGTCTTTTTGGTAACTTTGGCGGTTGCCGATGACTTGGGCGCGATTATCGTCATTGCGATTTTTTATACGAGCAATTTTGCGGTTTCGTGGTTTTTAATGTCTATCGGGCTTTTGGTGGTGCTAGTGCTTTTCAATAAGCTAGATGTTCGCTCGTTGTTTCCGTATATGGCTGTGGGCGTGTTGCTGTGGCTGTCCGTGCATAACACAGGGATTCACGCTACAATCGCGGCGGTGGCGTTAGCCTTTACGATTCCAGTTAAGCCAAAGATTGAATCAAAGCCCTTTGCGGTGGTAATCAATGATACAATCACACATTTTTTAAGCAAGGACAAAGAGAGAGAAAATATTTTGCTTCATAGTGAGCAAATGCACTCTTTGGGTGCAATTCTAAGCCAAGCAAAAGGCGTGCAAAATCCCTTCTTGCGCTTAGAGCATACAATTTCGCCGTGGAGCAATTTTTTCATTATGCCACTTTTTGGCTTTGCAAACGCTGGAGTGGCAATCGGCGCGGATATAAATTGGCATATCGACCATATAATGTTAGGCATAATTTTGGGGCTTGTGATAGGCAAACCGCTAGGAATCACGCTATTTACATTCATCTGCGACAAAGTGCAACTCGCCAAAAAGCCAGAAAGCGTGAGCTGGATAAACATACTAGGCGCAGGAATGCTGGGGGGCATCGGCTTTACAATGGCGATTTTCGTGGCAAATCTCTCATTTCCAAACAATATCCCAAGCACGGATTTGGCGAAACTCTCCATCATCATCGCTTCGCTAACCGCTGGTGTGCTAGGCTCGGCATTTCTAATCATCGAACACGCCTTAGAGCATAGAAAAAAGGCGTAGGGTTTGTGTTTGATTCGCCCTTGCAAAGGCGAATCAAACGAATCGCTGAAGTAATCCAAATCACGAGACTTTAGAAAAATAGTGAATCAATGAGCCAAAAGCGAATCAAACAAATTAGAGTCTAGGGGTTAGGGAGGACTCTACTTTTTGCGAAAGCAAAAAGTAGCAAAAACTTTAATAAGGATTTTTGTTTTGATTTTGTCATTAGATTCGTGCAAAGCACGAATCGCAATCGAAGTAATGGCGGTGTGGCTTTTGTATTTGTAAGAATTTTTGGGATTGAGACTAGACTTGGAGTCTGCGAAATCCCAAAAATTCTTACAAGCGCGAAATTGCATACCCCAGAACAAATTGAGCCTAACGCACAATCATTGCTTAATCGTTAGCAAAGTCTCTATCATTCTATCTATTGTAGTTATTACCTTTGCATTTGCCGCATAGCCACTTTGGAATTTGATGAGATTCACCATTTCCTCATCAATACTCACTTGATTGATTGCCAGATATTCCT
>JBNMJF010000294.1:0-1968 GCA_050873665.1 Helicobacteraceae bacterium | reverse complement strand
GTAGAGGAAAGTCTCAATATGCCCTTTATGGGTGAGCGAATCGTGCTAGATTCGATGAAAAAATAAAATTATTTCGCCAAAATACTACAAGATTCGCGTTAGATTCGCCACCGATTCGCATTAGATTCACACGCGATTCGCCCCTGTTTTATCCCAAATTCACGCATTTTCACACTTTTTGATTCGCTGGACAACTTTTTGTCCGCTTTTTATGTTGTAATTTCATTTGTAATTTTATTTTTTAAAGGGGGATTCAAATGGAAGCGAAACAAGTTGAGAAAATCCTAAGCGATGAGCGACTTTACCTAAACAGCAAAGCAAAAATCTATATGCTGAAATGTTTTGTAGAGTTGGATAGTTTTACCCGCTTTATGTCTTTTATGTCAAGGCAACCTTATGATTACGATGAAATCGCGGAATTTATGGGATTTCATAAGATTTGCCCTAGTCAAGAAGTGTATGCTAAAAGCAAAAATAAAGAAAAATATAGGAGTGAGATTCTTGCTTTTTGCAAAGCTGAGTTGGATTCGTTGTTAAAAAAAGAAAAACAAGGCAAAATTGGTTTTCATAAAACGCTAAATAACAATTTGCGCCTACTAGCGGACACTTTGCATTTAAATGATGCGGAGTTTGCACTGCTACATACCACCACAATCGTGCAAGAAGTGGTGGAATTTAGGGATTTTTTGGAAACATTTGGCAATATAGGACGCCGTGAATCTGCGCTTATCATTAGCCAATTATTGGGATTTTCATACAATGAAATTTCAAACGCGCTTAGTGATGATGGGATTTTGCGTCAGCTTGAGATTATCCGCCCTTATAGGAAAAGTATCAGTTTGGCGTTAGATTTTGAACGAGGCGATTTTATCGACATTTTGCTAAATGAACATAGAAGCAAAAATGAGCTAACAAGGAATTTTGTCATTCCTTGCGAAAAAAGTGCGCTTAGTTTAGATGATTACGCGCATATCAAGGAGTTGGATTCGCTTATTTGCTATTTGCGATTCGCCAAAGAGTCGCGCAAAAAGGGCGTAAATATTTTGCTTTATGGCACACCGGGGACAGGAAAAACGGAGTTTGCCAAAATTTTGGCGCAAAAAATTGGCGTGAATCTTTTCAAAGTCCGCGTGGATAATAACGATGGCGAGGCGGAGGACGGGATTGAGCGAATCGGCTCATATCTTTTGGCGCAACGATTTTTGAACGCGCAAAAAGATATTTTGCTATACGATGAAGTCGAAGATGTCCTAAACTGCGAGAAAGGACGCTTTAAAAATAAGGCGTTTTTTAACGAGACACTCGAATCTAATCCCGTGCCAACTATTTGGATTACAAATAATGTCTATAGCATTGATAACGCGGTGGTGCGCCGATTTGACTTTGCTATTGCGATGAATGCGCCTAAAAAAGGCGTCCGCAAAGCAATGTTAGAAAAAATCTGTGGCGAAAAATTAGACAAAAAGACACGCAAACTTATTCAAAAATCGCCGAATCTTGCCCCTGCGCTTATAAATCGTGCGAGTGAGATTAGCTCTGTGATTAGCGGAGATTTTTCTAAAAATTTCCTTATGTTGCTAAACAACACGCTTAAGGCGCAAGGGCATTGCGAAATCAAAAAAGATAAAAGCAAAAAAAGCAAAGATTTGGCGAATGCTTTGCCAAAAAGCTACTCCACTGATTTTATCAACGCGGATTGCGATATTTCGCGTGTGGCAAGTGGTTTGGGCGAAAATCCAAATGCGCGAATCTGCCTTTATGGGCTAAGTGGCACAGGTAAAAGTGCGTTTGCGCAATTTATCGCTAAAAGCCTCAAACGCCCTTGCATTATCAAGGCTGTGAGCGATTTGGAGTCGGCGTGGGTGGGCGAAGCAGAGAAAAATATCGCTCGTGCGTTTAAAGAGGCGAAAGACAAAAAAGCCGTGCTAGTCTTTGATGAAGTCGATAGCTTTTTGCGCGATAGACGCC
>JBNMJF010000293.1:0-1991 GCA_050873665.1 Helicobacteraceae bacterium | reverse complement strand
ATATATCGCCTCGCAAAATGGCAACTTAAAACGCAATTTTCAAGGCTACACCGCCAAAAAACACACGCAAATCGTGGGGCTTGGGGTTACTAGCATTGGCGAGGGACACGACTATTATGCGCAAAATTTCAAAGACTATGAGCGATATAAAAACGCGCTTGATTCGGGCAACTTGCCTATCGAGCGAGGAATCGCGCTGTCCCAAGATGACATAATCCGCAAAAATGTCATTATGCGACTAATGAATAATCTGCGCCTTGACATAAGGCGAATCGAGCAAAAATTTGGCATAAATTTCGCGGAATATTTCGCCGAGAGTTTGGCAAAAATGCGCGAATATGTGGATTTGGGGCTTGTTAGCGTGAGTGGCGATTCGATAAATATAAGCAGTGATGGCAAAATGCTAGTGCGAAATATTGTGATGAGCTTTGATAAATACTTGATGCAAACGCCCAAAAATGGTGGCGAAAAGCGATTTTCAAAGACAGTGTGAGGCAAAAATGGATATAATCAACCTTTCAAAATCCTGCGTGAAATGCGCCAAATGCGTCCCGTCCTGCACGATTTACCAAATCCACCGCGATGAAAGCACCTCGCCACGCGGATTCGTGGATTTACTCGCGCTTTGCGAAAAAGGCGACTTAACGCTAGATAAAAACCTAAAAAATATCTTTGAAACCTGCTTCCTATGCACTACTTGCACGACTCAATGTCCGCAAAATATCGACACCGCCACGATGATAATCAAATCCCGCATCGCAATCGCCCGTAAATACGGCATTTCTTGGTATAAACGCGCATATTTTTTCCTACTGCGCCACCGCAAAATAATGGACTTTGTATTTTCGCTAACGCATTTTATCGCGCCCTGCGCCTTTAAAAGCGATGATGATAGGCTACGCTCCCGCTTTGCGCTATCAAAATTTGGCAAACGGACTATCTTTCCATTTGCCAAAAAATCGTTTTTGAATAAGTATAAAAATTATAAGTTTTCTCCCCGTCATTGCGAGGATTCGGCACGAATCCAAAGCAATCCAAATGCTAAAGATTCGCCGAATCTAATGCACGATTCGCCCAAAGATTCGCCCCAAAAACCCACCAAAAAAGTCGCCATTTTTATCGGCTGTTTAAGCAACTACAATTACACGGAGGTGGGCGATTCGCTTATCGCTATTTTGGAGCGACTAAATATAGAAGCGGTTATTCCAAAGCAGGAGTGTTGCGCCGCACCTGCCTATTTCACGGGCGATATTAAGAGTGTGGTGTGTTTGATAAAGAAAAATATTGCGCTATTTGAGGGCTTTTGGGGCGAGATTGACGCGATGATTATCCCTGAGGCGACTTGCGCGGCGATGATTATGGTGGATTGGAAACACGCACTTGAGCTAAGCGATGAGGCAGAAAAAAGCGCGTGGATTGCGCGATTAGAGCGATTGTTGCCAAAGATTTTTATGGCGAGTGATTATCTCTACCGCCATACGAATCTGCGTGATTTGCTTAGAGAGTCGCCAAAAATGCGCGAATCTATCACATACCACGACCCTTGCCACGCTAAAAAGGTGCTAGGCATTCATAAAGAGCCACGCGACTTGCTTGGCGCGAACTATGAGATTATCGAAATGAGCGAGTGCGATAGGTGCTGTGGCTTTGGCGGGGTTACGATGCAAAGCCAAAAGTATGGATTCGCCCATAGTGCGGGGAGTGCGAAGGCACAAAATATCGCTAAGTCTGGCGCAAATATCGTTAGCGCGGAATGTAGCGCGTGTCGAATGCAACTAAATAACGCAATGGATAATAACGGCGTCAAAACGCGCTTTAAACACCCACTCGAGCTAGTGGCAAAGGCGTTAGGGTGAGTTTAGCTCTAGCTACAAAGCATTTAGATAAAAATATGGCTGTGAATTTGGGGAGTTTTTATACTCCGCAAAGTCTCGTTACAAAGGCTTATGGACTAATGCAAAAGCATATCAATGATTTGGATTCATATATAT
>JBNMJF010000292.1:0-1997 GCA_050873665.1 Helicobacteraceae bacterium | reverse complement strand
ATCTGCGATTCGCCCTCGCAATGACGAATCTTGTGCCGAATCTGCGGAATGCAATTCTAAAGGCAAATTGCCCACTATTTTTGCGCCCACAATTTCTGGCACATAAGGCATTTCCAAACAATCTGGCATTTGCGTCGCCGCACTTATATTCGTAATGGCAATATCCACGCCATTTTTCACAATATCCACCACTTCGCCCACAAGCACCCCGCACTGCCATCCCACAGCCTCGCCCGGCTCTAAAATCACTTCCACGCCATATTTTTTGCGAAAGCGCGAAATCACGCGCACTAGGCGATTTAAATCATAATCTTTACGCGTGATATGATGCCCACCGCCAAAATTTATCCACTCCATATCCGCAATATATTTGCCAAAATGTCGCTCCACAGCCTCCAAAGTCCGCTCCAAAGCATCGCTATTTTGCTCACAATGCGTGTGAAAATGCAAACCTTTTACACCTTGTAGTGAGTATTTTTTTAGCCCATTTTGAAACTCATCTGGCACAATTCCTAGCCGACTAAACTTCGCGCACGGATTATAAATCTCTGGCTCTACTTCCGAATACAGCGGATTTAGGCGCAAAGCGATATGTGGCTTTTTTGCGCCTTTCGCGCCTTTTGCATTTTTTTCGATTACGGCGCGAAATTTTTGCATTTGGTTAAAAGAATTAAAAATTATGTGATTTGCAAAAGGTGCGATTTTTTTGATTTCCGCGCCACTAAATGCGGGGGAAAATACGGAGATTATGGCTTTTTTATTGTATTTGCGAAATTCCTCCAAACCCAAACGCGCCTCATAGTAGCCACTTGCGGTGATTCCGTCCAAATATTTTGCCACCATTTTAAAGCTACTCCAAAACGCGAATCCTTTTAGCGCAAGTAGGATTTTTGCCCCGCTTTGCGCTTTTACCGCGCTTAAAATCTCTAAATTTTCTTGTAATTTTGCTTCCTCCAAAATATAAGTGGGATTTTTTAGCTTTTTTGCGACACGCGCGACAGATTCAAAGGAATCTTTGGCGGAATGTTTTGTATTCATAGCGGTAGCTCCAAATTTTTTTGGAATCTTTGCAAATTTAAACTTTAAAAACTAATTTTTTTGCTAGAATTCGCGTAATTTTATCTTTTGAAAAATAGAGGAAATATGACCCAAGAAGAATTAAATGAGCTAATACTTGGCAATTTCGATGAGGCGGACATAAAAGAGGATAAATCGCCCACCGAAAGCCCCACGAATCCAAACGATTCAAGCAATCCACTCGCTGAGGAAGTTAGCGTAAATGAGAGCAATTTAGACCCCAATCACTATCGCGTGAGTGCTGATGAAGAGTGGCCCCCGCCCCCGCCAATCACCGACCACAAGGTTGTAGAGCAATTAGATGATGTAACCAAAGGGCTTGAAGTCAAGGCTACGCAGGTTTTTGACCAGCTAGAGATGATTAGCAATAACACAGATTCGGTTATCAAAGATGCTAAGAAAATCAAAGATTATCTAAATGCACAAAAGGATTTATTTGAAAAATTATCCACGCAGTTCCCTAAAATAGCTACTTTTAAGACTTCACTTGAATCTTGCAATGAAATGATAAAGCAAATAAATGTCATCGCCGATAAGTCCAATGAGAGCGCGGACGCGGTGCTTCAAGCGATGGATATAATGCAATATCAAGACATTCATCGCCAAAAAATCGAGCGCGTGGTGAATATTATGCGGACACTCGCGCGATACCTAAACTCTATGTTTGAGACTGACATTGATGACGAAAAGCGCGTGAGTTCGGCGACTTATATTGAGGGTGATAAGAAAGATGATGTGATTGATGATGGTGAGATTGATGATTTAATCGCAAGTTTAGGAAAAAAATAGATGAGCAATTTGCCTTTAGAATTGCATTCCGCAGATTCGGCAAATTTCGGGGTTTCGCAGACACCAAGTCTAGTCTCAACCCCAAAATTTGCCGAAAACTACGAAAGCCAAACCGAAAATCCTTCCGTTGT
>JBNMJF010000291.1:0-2087 GCA_050873665.1 Helicobacteraceae bacterium | reverse complement strand
CATTAAGATTCGGTAGATTCGGCACTTTTGTCTTGATAGCGATAACCACCTACAATCGAATCTACACCGCCATCTGGGTTTTTCACAGCATTCCAAACCGCCATATAAATGTGTATGGGGATAAAAATGCAAATCACCCAAGTAGTGATATGGTGAATCATACGCACATTTGCAAGCCCGCCACAAAGCACTTCAAACCACTTGAAACAAACCGCCAAAATCCCGCCCAAGCCATCGTGATAGACATTATAATAAAGCACCACGCCTGTAAGGGATATGATTAGCACAAGCACACCCAAAAAGAAGTATGAAAAATACTGCAATGGATTATAAACGCCGTGAATATGCGGGTGCGGTCCCAAAAAGAGATAATTTTTAATTTGCGCAATCCAAATTTGTATATCAAACAAATCCTGCGCACTCATTCGCTCATTGGCATTTTTAGAAACAAAAAAGTAAAAGTAAAGCCTAAAAATCGACACCGAAATAAGCAAAAATCCCACCATAATATGCCAACTGCGAAATAGCGCGTAAAGGAAATTCGTAGGTTCGCCATTTGGCTCAGGCGCAAGGAATGGATATGCGATATAAAATCCGCTAAAAATTAGGAAAAATATACTAAATGCGCGAATCCAATGAAATAACCTAACCACAGGGCTAAAAGTCAAATTGCGATGAAAAATCTTTGCCTTTCGCGCCGTGCTTACTTCCACATCGCTTGTATCTAGCTTATCTTTTAGATTCGCCGCGATTTCCGCGCTCTTTTTCACTGACTTTGCAATCGTTGTTTTCATAACTGCCTCCTTACGCCCTCAAAGTGGCTGGAGCGATTTTATACTCGCCTAAATCATTGCCTTTGGTATCCATCAAATGCACCGCACACGCAATACACGGGTCAAATGAATGAATCGTGCGGACGATTTCTAGCGGTTGCGCCAAATTTGCGATTTTGATTCCTATCAAACTCGCTTCATAAGGTCCTTTTTGCCCTTTTGAATCGCGTGGTCCAGCATTCCAAGTCGAAGGCACGACAGCTTGATAATTCGCCACCACGCCATTTTCGATTCGCACCCAATGGCTTAGCATTCCTCGTGGCACATTGCCGATATAGCGTCCCTCGTAGGTTTTATTTTTGTCAATCACATAAGGAGCGCAAGTTTTTGTATCGCCAGACTTAATATTTGCGATGAGTGCGTTAAAGACTTCGATTCCGTAATCCGCGCTTAGTTTGCACTCTAAAAGTCTCGCTGCCGTGCGCCCCAAAGTGCTAAATAGCGCGGTTGCAGGTAATCCAGTGTCTTTTAAAAACTTCGTTGCGATTGTCGTAATGCGTGGATTTTTTGCCGCCAATCCCACCGCAATCGCTGCCAAAGGTCCCACCTCCATAGGGATTCCGTCATATCTTGGCGATTTTATCCAGCTGTATTTGCCATCAGTGTCTAACAATTTGCTATCGACTTCGCTTAAATTTGGTCCCACGCTTTTGCCGTCTTTGAATCCCGTGTAATTTGGCTCGGTTTCGCCTTGATATGGGTGCAGTGGCGCATTATTTTTATACCACGAGTGCGTAGCTTCCTCAGTGATTAGCTTTTCATCAATCTCATAGACTTTGGAAATATCATAATCCTTGATATAACCGCTACTATACAAATATTCGCCATTGCCTAGCGGAATCTCTTGGAAACTCATAAAGTTTTTCACGCCTGAGCCTTTTAGAACGCTAGGCTCGTTTTTATAAACCTCCGCTGCCATAAGCACATCAGGGTAATATGCGCGATTTACAAAATCCGCGACATATTGATATTTGGTTAGCCAATCGCCCAAACGGCTAGGGTCTAGCATATCCATAACAGAAGTGATACCGCCTACGGTCAAACTTTGCGGGTGTGGCTGTTTTGAGCCAAAAATCGCCATCATCTGCGCAGCAACCCTTTGAACTTCAAGCAATTTTAGGTAGTGTGAAAGAACGATTAGATTTTGCTCTGGGCTAAATCGATAGGTTTTATGTCCCCAATACGCGTTTGCAAATGGTCCTAACGCGCCTTTTTTGACAAAATCTGCTACTTTTGCCTGAACGGCTTTTAGCT
>JBNMJF010000290.1:0-2105 GCA_050873665.1 Helicobacteraceae bacterium | reverse complement strand
GTTTAAGCAGGGCATTGCAATTTTTGCAAATTACACTAAGGCTAAAATCCTCGCACATTAGGCATTTCATCGCATTTTGTCCTAAAAATTAGCGCGATTTGCGCGATTTATTAGATTCGCACAATTTGCTAGATTCGCTAGTTTCACAAGTTTTACCCGAATCTATCCCAGCGCAAATGATTTCTAAAATCTCCTCTTTTGGCTTATCGCAAGGGATTCGCAGGGTTTTTACGCCTAAACTTTGCGCCGTTTTTATGATTCGCTCCTGCACTTCCAAAAGATACGAAATGCCCCGCGATTCGATATTGTCGTTTTCTTTTTGCGCCAAACGCGCCTTTAAAATCGCCTCATTTGTCTCCAAAATCACCGCCAAATCAGGCATTTTCGCCACCGCACGATTGATTTGCAAAGATAGCTCAAAGTCCAAGCTATCGGCGTAAGCAATGCCAGAAATCAAACTTCTGTCGCTAATGATGAGTTGCCCAGCGTTTGGCATAATAAGCGTTTGCGTGTGATTCGCCCTATCAGACAGAAAAAGCATACATTGCACCAAATTGCTTAAGCCTCCGTGCAAAGCGAGGGCGCGAATCGCATTGCCAAAGTCGCTATCGCTCGGCTCTTTGGTAAAAAGCGCGTTTTGGTAACGCTCACGCAAAAGCGCGATTTGTGTGCTTTTCCCCGTAGTGTCAATGCCCTCAATGGCGACATATTTGCCCTTTTGCGCCCTATCGCCCATTTATTTGTCCTATAAATTCATTTACGGCTTTTGGCACGAGGTGGGCGATTTTCCCATTGTGGCGCAAAATGCTACGCACCACGCTAGAGCTGATAAAGGCATTTTGCAAGGACGGCATTAAGTAAATCGTCTCTAGCAACGGATTTAGCGATGAGTTCGCATAGCCGATTTGCAGCTCATACTCAAAGTCGCTAACCGCGCGAAGTCCGCGAATCAAAATGTTGCAGTTTTTGGACTGCGCGAAATCCGCAAGTAGATTGTCAAATGGCTCTACGGCGACATTTTGCATATTTGCAATGCTTAGATTTATCATCGTTGCGCGTTCCTCCAAGCTAAACATTGGGCTTTTTTCGCTAGAGTGCGCCACTGCCACGATGATAGTGTCAAAAATTTTCGCCGAGCGCGTGATAATATCCAAATGCCCATTTGTGATAGGGTCAAAAGTCCCGGGGTAGATTGCGATTTTTTTCATTTGTGTGCCTTGCGCTACGCTCTATCTAGCATTTTTACAATCATCAAAACAGACGCAAAAAGTGTCAGCAATGCCAACATACCGACAAAGATTCCTATCATTTATAACTCCTCTATTTTATTTAAATCCTTAATAGCTATTCGTGCAAGGATATATAAAATCACAAAAAGTATCACTAATCCCACCACAATGCAGATTCCTTGTAATAAATCTATATTTTTATAGTTGATTACCGAATATCCAAAGATACCAAATATCGCCGTCAAACAAGCCAAAATCAAGGCGTTTATAATGTCTAATTCTAATTTGATTTTTTCTTTTTTACTCATTATTTTACTCACTTTTTAACATTATAACAAAATTTTAGATTCCAAAGCATTAACATTTATTTTTGCCACTATTTTCGCCACTTTCGCCCCAGCGGGGGAATAGATTGTGCCTTATGCCTATACAATCCAGCCATTTTCCGCACATAAAGTCCTCCATAGCTTCCAAACTCTCGCTATTTGCGTAGTATGAGAGCATAGGCGGGGCGATGATTGCGCCAAACTGCGCGAGATTTAGCATATTTTGTAGCATTATGGCATTTAGTGGCATTTCGCGTGGCGATAAAAGCAGGGTTTTGCGCTCTTTTAGCGCGACAAGGGCGGCGCGAGTGATAAGCGTATCGCTAATGCCACAGGCGATTTTTGCCAAAGAGTTCGCACTGCAGGGGATTATAAGCGTGGATTCCACGCCAAAAGAGCCAGATGATATAGGCGAATCCAAGTCGCTATCGCTACAAAGCGTGATTTTCGTGCGATTTTTAGGCGAATCGCCCTGCAAATTCTCTTTATCAAGCATATTTTTTATGTGCGAATCGCTTAAAATATCTTTTATTTTTTCCTCGTATTGCGC
>JBNMJF010000289.1:0-2120 GCA_050873665.1 Helicobacteraceae bacterium | reverse complement strand
GTCAAAAAGCGTCCAAAGCGCGTTTGCCTCCACGCGTTTCATAAACAAATCACAAATCCAAAGCGCGGGGAACAAATCGTGCGCCCTGCGCCGCTCTTCGCCACTATTTTTTCGCAAGTCGATAAAATCAATCACATCAATATGCCACACTTCCAAATATGTCGCAATCGCGCCCTTTCTTGTGCCTAATTGGTCCACCGCAACCGCGACATCATTTGTGATTTTTAAAAACGGCACAACGCCACCTGCGGCATTTTTATGCGCGTCAATAAAGCTACCTAGTGCGCGAATCTTGCTAAAATCCCAGCCGATTCCACCGCCATATTTGCTAAGCAACGCCATTTCTTTATATGAATCAAAAATCCCTTCAATATTATCAGGCATACTGCCGACATAGCACGAGCTAAGCTGGTGGCGGGTGCTTCTAGCATTTGCCAAAGTCGGCGTGGCGCACATAACCTCAAACTTTGAAATCACATCATAAAACTTCGCCGCCCATTCGTTTGGCTCTTTTTCCCTATGCGCCAAAAACATCGCAATCGCCATAAACATATGCTGTGGCAACTCGATTGGCTTATTGTCCCTATCCTTAATCAAATACCTATCATAAAGCGTTTTAATCCCCAAATAATTAAACTGCAAGTCGCGTTCAGGGACAATCTTGCTATTTAAAAAATCCAAGTCGAATCGCTCGGTGAATCCTTTTAAAATTTTGCCCTCATCTTGCCCTTTTTTAAGATAATCTCTTAAATGTTTATAGCCCGTAAATGCGCTAACTTTGTGATATAAATCATACAAAAATAGCCTAGCTGCTACAAAGCTCCAATTTGGCGTATCTAAGTCGATTTTATCCACTGCTGTTTTGATTAGTGTGATTTGGATTTCCTCCGTGGTAATTCTATCGCGAAAGTGGATTTTCGCATCGACTTCTAACTCGCTTTGACTAACGCCACTTAAGCCCTCTACTGCGGAGCTAGTGTATTTTTGGATTTTGGTTATATCTAGTGGCTCGATTCTGCCATTTCTTTTGATTACATTTAAACCGCTCACGATGCCCACCTCTACTTGTATTCTACGATTTCATCTAAACTAAGGCGATAACGCTTTTGTTGCTCTTTTATGCGGTAACCAAAGGTTAGAATCATACTCACGCATTCTTTGAATCTATCGATTCCCAGCACTGCATTTAGCTTTTTATACTCGAATCCCTCAATCGCACACGAATCAATGCCCAAATACGCCGCGTAATTCATCATCGTCCCTCCCGCGATATAGCTTTGTTTTTCCACCCAGTGGCGTAGCGTAATGCCGTCGCTTTCTTTTTCTAAAAGCATATTTTTATACATTTCTATCCATTTTTCGCGCTCAGTGTCCGTTTTCCCGCGCCGAAACGACATTTGATTCAAGTAATTTGACGGCGGAAACATTGGCTGTAAAAGGCATTTTACTACCACAACTTCAGACGCGCTAGTTAGCTGAATCTGCCCCCAACACGCTTCTTTTAACTTCTCACGCAAAGATTTATCGCGCACCACAAGGAATCGCGTAGGCTCAACGCCCATCGAGCTAGGGCTCATTCGCCCAGCGTCCAATATCTCAGCGAATTGCTCACTGGGAATCGCCCTTTTTTCATCGAAAATTTTACACGCGTGGCGGAATTGCAAAGCTTTTTGAAAGTCATTCATTTTGATTGGTCTCCGTTTGTATGATTTTTGAAAATAAAGAGTGGAATTTTACAACTTGGATTCTTAAACTTTGCATAAAGTCGCAATATAGGGCGATTCGGCTACAAAATGCGAATTATTCAAGCAATCAAAACAAAATCCACACGAATTGAATCTGCCCCCCCCCATTTTGTCATACTGAGCGTAGCATTTATGCGTAGCGAAGTATTCAAATCATACGAATCTAAATTATAGGCAAATCAATGTCCCAAAAGCGAATCAAAATAACCTTACTTTGTAGATTAGAGTCTGTGGGGTTAGGAGAGACTCTACTTTTTGCAAAAGCAAAAAGTAGCAAAAACTTTAAATAAGGTTTCGCACTTCGTGCGGATTTTATTTTATTTTTTTGTGGATACTTCGCTACACTGCGCTCCGCTCAGTATGACGAATTTGCGC
>JBNMJF010000288.1:0-2142 GCA_050873665.1 Helicobacteraceae bacterium | reverse complement strand
GTTTGCATCATCGTGTTCCAAAAATGGTATAAGCGAAGCTGCCACGCCTACAAGCATTCGTGGATTCAAGTCAATCAAATCAACTTTATTTTTTTCGCTTAAAATGATTTCGCCATCTTTTCTAGTCTCAATCAAATCTTCGATAATGTTGCCATTTTCATCGACTTTTGTGCTAGCTGGGGCGATAACTAATCCTTCCTCTTGTGAAGCCGTGATATAGGTAATCTCATCGGTTACTTTCGCGCCATCGACTTTGCGATATGGTGCTTCAATGAATCCAAGCTCATTTACGCGTGTAAAAGTCGATAGCGTGTTGATTAGTCCGATATTTTGTCCCTCTGGCGTCTCAATTGGACAGATTCGCCCATAATGCGTAGGATGCACATCGCGCGCTTCAAATCCCACGCGCTCTTTTACAAGCCCACCTTCGCCAAGCGCGGAGAGTCGGCGTTTGTGCGTGATTTCGCTTAATGGATTTGTTTGGTCCATAAATTGCGAAAGTTGCCCACCTGTGAAAAATTCCAAAATCGTGCTTGTAATCATTTTGGAGTTTATTAGCTCGTGAGGCATTATATTTTCGTGGTCTGTGTTCGTGCTAACTAGTTTATCGCGAATCGCCTTTTGCATTTTCATTAGCCCAATATGCAATTCATTTGCCAAAAGTTCGCCTGTGGCGCGAATCCTACGATTTCCCAAGTGGTCTCTATCATCGATTCGCCCCATTCCGTTTTTGACTTTGATAAGATATTTTATGCTCTCCAAAATATCCTCGCGCGTTAGAATCGTTACATAGCTAGGCACTTTTAGCCCTAATTTATGATTCATTTTCATTCGCCCTACGCGTGTTAAATCATATCGCTCCGTGTCAAAAAATAGCTGTTGCACGAAATTTCGCGCCACTTCTTTTGTAACGGGGTCGCCCGGCTTCATCACGCGATAAATTTTAATAGCTGCCAAATCATTCTCATCATCGATTTTCTCAGCCTTGCGGAGTAAATTTAGCGATTCGACATCGGTTAAAAACGAACTTATAATCGCCGAATCACAGCCCGGTGCTTCGCTATTGATGATTTTAAATTTTGTAATTTTTAGCTCGGCTAATTTTTTTAGCTTCATATCATCGATTTGGCTTAGCGCATCAAAAATCACTTCGCCATTTTTATCGACAATGGGCTCAGCAAAATATTTACCCTCCAAAACTTCGCGCGGATATTTGATTAAGTCTAACCCGCCATCACGCAATTCATTTGCCCTTTTCATAGAAAGCTTGGTATTTTCTTTTAGGACTAATTTGCCTTTTTTATCGATAATATCAAAGCTAACTTTCCCGCCCACGCTATTTACCAAATCACTTGGATTGAATGGAATAAGATAATAATCCTTTTCGCATTTCACATCAATAAGCGGATAAAAGATTCGTATAATATCTTGCTTATTATAGCCCAAAGCGCGGAGCAAAGTGGTTACTTGCACTTTTCTGCGCTTATTTATTCGCACGACAAGCGTATCTTTGGTATCATATTCAAAATATAGCCACGAGCCTCTATCGGGGATAATTTGCCCTGTGTAGATTAGCTTATTTGATGAAGTGGCGGATTCTTCCTCTTTGAAAATAACGCCGGGACTGCGATGAAGCTGACTTACCACCACGCGCTCAACGCCGTTAATGATAAATGAAGTCTTTGGCGTCATAAGCGGAATCTCGCGGACATAAATGCTTTGCTCTTTTACATCTTGGATTCCTAACTTTTCGCCTGTTTTTTCGTCTTTTTGCCACAAAATCAATCGCACTTTAATCTTAAGTGGAATCGAATATGTGATTCCTCGCTCCATAGCCTCTCTAACGGTGTATTTGGGCTTACCATATTCGCAACCGCAATACTCCAGCGTCAAGCGATTTTGCGTATCGTGGATTGGAAAAACGGATTGAAAGACTTTGTTGATTCCGCTCTCTTCTGGGTGCTCCACATTGACAAAGGAATCATAACTATTGCGCTGTAATTGTAATAAATCGGGGATTCCTAGCCCGTCTTGCGCGTTGCTGAAACCTAGTCGTAGTCTATTTCCTGATTTGATTGATGATTGTGTTGGCATATTTTTATCCTCTACTTCCATAAGATAATATTTTGATGGCTCTTTTTT
>JBNMJF010000287.1:0-2149 GCA_050873665.1 Helicobacteraceae bacterium | reverse complement strand
TTTTTGGATTGCTACGAAAATTTGCTACGCTCATTTGCAGGGTTCGTAAGCGAATCTCGCAATGACGAAAGGTTTGGATTATTTCGCACACAATTTATGATTCGCCCTTTTAGGCGAATCTGCATAAGATTTTTGCGTAAGATTTTATGGTAAGAAAAATTATTTATTTTTCTGCGAATTGCGATAGAGTGGGTGCTGATAGTCGGCTTTTTCACACGCGCTTAAAAATAGCGCAAACGACAAAATCGCCATTACCAAAGCAATACCCTTAATCACATTATTTCTCACTTGCCACGCCCCTTATTTCACAAACTCGATAATTGCCATTGGCGCAGCGTCTCCGCGCCTATTGTTTGTGCGGTGAATGCTCGTATATCCGCCGTTGCGATTCGCAAATTTAGGCGCGATTTCGGTTACGACTTTTTTAGTCGCACTTTTATCTTGCAATTTCGCAAAAATCTGCCTATGCGCATTACTTGAATCGCTACCTTTTGCTTGAGTGATTATGTGCTCGATATAAGACTGCAATTCCTTTGCTTTGAAAAGCCCTGTTTGAATCTTTTCGTGTGTGATTAGCGCAATCGCCAAATTTTTTAGTAACGCCTTTCTATGCGATGAAGTGCGCCCTAGCTTTCTGTAATCGTTTGAATGTCTCATTTTATAATCCTTTGCTGATTTTTTTGGCAATCGTTTCGCGCACACTATTTGGGAGCGTTGCGCCGACTTGATAGCCGATTTCTTTTAGTTTATCGACAATCTCATCATAAGAGCGTTTGCCTAAGTTTTTAATCTCTTTTAACTCGCTTTCTTTCATTAAAACCAATTCGCCAATATAGCGAATCCCCTTTTTATCAAGGCAGTTTGAGCATCTCGCGCTAAAATTTAGCGTATCAATCTTTTGGAATAGCACCTTATCGGCACTTGATTCGGACTCGACTTCCTTAGTGCCACCCTCAGAGATTTTTAGCTCTTTTCTAAAAACGCTAAGTTGCTTATCCATAATCTCCATAGCTTGTTCAAACGCCTCAATCGCGCTTAATCGCCCATCTGTCTCAATATCAAAAATGACTTTTTCAAAAGTCGGGTCATCTTTGACAAGCATATTTTCAATCTCATAAACGACACTTTTTACAGGGCTAAAATACGCATCTACGGGGATAAAACTATCCAAAATATTGCCACGAATATCCTCACTTGCGACATAGCCTATGCCTTTATTGATGATAAGCGAAAAGCTGATTTTAGCGTCATCATTGATTGTAGCCAAATAAACATCGCTATTGATTATATCCACTTCATCGTTTTTTAAGTCATTGCCAAGCAAAATCTTTTCACCCGCAAATGAATAATTCACCACCACTTGATTCGCCTCGCTGTCTTTGATGACAAACTGCAATTTTCGCAAATTGATAATGAAAAGCGACACATCTTCGGTAATCCCGCGAATCGAATCAAACTCGTGCGTAACGCCATCAATCTTAATGCCCGTAATCGCATAGCCCACAGAGCTAGACATAAGCAAACGCCGAATCGGGTGGGCTATGGTTATGCCATATCCTGTCTCAAAAGGATATGCGGAAATCTTAGCACGATTCGGTGCGACTGCCTCAACATCAATATTTGTAGGCACAAAAGGAGAAATTTTAATAGTTTTCATAACTTTACCACCTTTAAAAAATATTATTATTTAGAATATAACTCAACAATCAATCTTTCTTCGATAGGAATCACAACTTCATCTCTTTGCGGTAGGCGCGTGAAAATGCCAAAGCATTTGCCTTCATCGACATCAACCCAAGGGACGATTCCTGTTTGTTTGGTAAGCTCCAATGAACGCTTGATTTGCGCATTATTTGTGCTTTTTTCTTTTACGCTAACTTTTTGTCCCACTTTTACCACAAATGACGGAATATTCACGCGCTTTCCATCGACTAAAATATGTCCGTGCGTAACAAGTTGCCTTGCGAATCGCCTAGTAGTCGCAAATCCCATACGAAATACGACATTGTCAAGCCTTCGCTCTAACAAAGAGATGAGATTTTCCCCAGTGTTGCCTTCGATTCGGTTTGCTTCGTTGAAAATCAGCCTAAATTGTCGCTCGGAGATTCCATACATAATCTTTGCTTTTTGTTTCTCGCGCAACTGCAAT
>JBNMJF010000286.1:0-2156 GCA_050873665.1 Helicobacteraceae bacterium | reverse complement strand
TTATGGCGGTAGAGGCGCACCTGCGGCGACTAGATTTACTTGGGATATTTCTTTGGCGTCCAAATTTTGGGACCCTGTGCATTGGCACGAAAATTTCCGCCCAAATAAATGGAGCTTACTTGGCGCAAATCAAGGACCAAAACCTTGGATTCCGGGCGCAAATGAAAAAATGGACAAAAATTTCCCATTTGACGCAACTCCCGCAAATTCACCGATTTTAAGCCAAAATCAAACTCCGCTAGATTTGCTTGAATCAAAAGAAATCAAAATTGTGCCTAAAAATTACGCAGACAAAACAGGATTCGTAGGCGGAATCGCCTATGACAAAGTCAATAATGAGTTTGCAATCGTAGGCACGGGCGGTTCTGTGTATTTCACCGATGACAATTTCGCCGAATCAAAAGAAATGGCAGCAATCGACCAGCCAAATGGCACAGATGTGCCAATCAGCGTTGATGCGACATTTTTTGCACCGGGCAAAATCGTGGCAACTGCGTATAACAAAGCCATTTGGGGCGTTGAGCGTGTGGATAGCCTAGATGAGACCGATAAACTTATCCAGTGGGAATTTTTGCCACAAGTGCGAGGTAACTTGCTTCCAGCCTTTGGTAAAAAGAATGAAGTAATGTATAAAAATACCAAAGGTGCGCGAATCAACATTGGCACGACAAGAGCGAAAAAGAACTATATCCTAAGCCTTGCCAAAGACCCAGATTCGCGCTATGCGTATATGGTAACGATTCCCGCCAAAAAAGCTCCAAATGTCATTTTGCTAAAATTTGACACGAAGGACAATCAAATCAGCGAGGAGACGATTTTAGAGTTTGGCAAGGGCTTACAGCTAAAAGAGGGCGCGAAAGTCAATAATTTCTACATTACAGGCGCGGATATTAGCGGTGGCAAAATGCTTGCGATTTCTAAGAATTACAATGCGTTGCTTGTGATTGACTTGGCAAGTAAGGCTATCGTGGGGGCTTACACGCTACCAAATGTAGCTGATGCTAGTGATATAGCCATAAAAGGCGATAAACTCTACATTCTCTCACGCGACAGCGGAGCGGATAAAGTCTTTGTCGTTAAAAATCCTTTGGCTAAGAAATAGCTAGGTATGAATCCCAAAAGGCTTTGTGCGCCTTTGGGATTCGCCCCTTGAATCTTAAAATAATCCTACAAAATTTACGCGAATCTATAAATCTAAAAAGCGCGAAATCTATGATGAATCTAAAGGCGATTCGCAAAAAATCATTGAAATCTAAAAAAATAATATAATCGATTTGTGGTAGATTTCTAGGCGATTGTAGCGTTATGATAGAGCGTTAGATTATCCGCACATATCATCATTGAGATATTTTACAACGGCGAATCGTGGTAATCTAAAAAAGATTCGTCATTGCGAGACTTGCCAAAGGCTCGGCGTGGCAATCCAAATAAATAAAAAACAAAACCACTCGTCATACTGAGCGTAGCGAAGTATCCAAAAAAATAAAATCCGCACGAAGTGCGAATCCTTATTTAAAGTTTTTGCTACTTTTGGCTTTTGCCAAAAGTAGAATCTCTCTATCCCCACAAACCTAATCCACAAAGCAAGGTTATTTTGATTCGCTTTTGGGACATCGATTCGATATTTTTTTAGATTCGCTAGATTTGGATACTTCGCTACGCTTAAGTAATGACGGAGTGGTGGCACAGATTCGCGTATGAAAATTTATTTGGATTGCTTCGTGCTAACGCCCTCGCAATGACAGCGTGGAGTGGGGCTATTTTTGATTCATATTTTTGTATTTTGGGTCGTTTGCGAGTTTTTCAAAGTCGCGTAGCTCAGCTTTATAGACTTTATAGACATTTAGCACGGCGGCGGCAATGCCCCAAAATACGCCCAAAAATAGCACCCAAAATACGCCAAAGATTTTTTGCATTAGCACACCCGCGCCGATTCCTAGTAAAATGGCTACTACGATTGAGATACCTAACGATAGCCCACTTGCGCCAACAATCACAGAGCGAAATTTGGGATTTTGCGTGTTATCTTTTTTCAATTCGCTTATTTGTGCATTATTTGCGTTATTTGGTAAATTAGGGTTTAAAGGTAAGAGGGATTCTACTTTTGGCGAAAGCCAAAAGTAGCAAAAACTTTTGCAAGGATTCGCACTTCGTGC
>JBNMJF010000285.1:0-2173 GCA_050873665.1 Helicobacteraceae bacterium | reverse complement strand
GCGTAGGTATTTGTGGCATTCTATTCACAGGGTGCGGATTTTTTGATGAGATGGGAGATATTTTTGGCGTAGGCAAAATTGAATACACAGAAGGTAAAAATTGTATCCCAGCAGATTTAAAAGAAAGATTTGCAAATAAAGGCTATTATAGGGGACACCACGATTTTAAACAAAGTGAGTATTTTTTAGCAGTTCACGGATACTATGAAGTATTTTTTGCTGATATGAATTATAAAGACAAGTCAAAATGTTATGATTTGGCACTTGAATCTTACAATGAAGCTGTCAAAAAAGCCAAAAAAATACCCACCAATATTGATGAAGAGAATGAGTTTCGCAAACAATGGAGCGTGTGTGATAAAATGCCTGATTGGTTAAATACAAAACTAAATGAATATATCAGTCAAAATGGCACAGAGGCTTCAGATTTTAAGCAAAATTGGCAAATGTATCTTAGTGGAAAATCTTTATATAATAGAGTGGAATGTAAAGATAATAAATGCAGTAGCAAATATGGAAAATCAGCCATAGAAAAATGCCGTGCCACTAAAATAGCCACACAGGCAATAGAAAATGATTTGATAGATTTGGGTGGTGGCAAAAAGGCAAAATGCGCTGATTTAAGCTATAAAGACGCTCCAAAATGTCTAGCTCATTTTAAAACCGCATATAATAAAATATATAAAGAAAATGGATTGCCACTAGAAGGCTGTGTTCCAGCGGATTTAAAAGAAAGATTAAGGTCATATAGTAGTATTAGTGTTTACGATTATAGTGAATCTTATGATAAGTTGTTTGGGTGGTATGACAGCAAAACTATATGTAATGAATTTATGATTGACTCATATAATGAAGTCATCAAACAAATCAAACAATTACCTACCATTTTTGTTGAAGAGGAAGAATTGCGTAAAAAATGGGCTTATTGCAACATTATGCCTAAATGGTTAAATACAAAACTTAATGAATATATTGAGCAGAATAAAAACGATGACAAGGCATATATTGAGGCTTCAAAATTTAAAGAAGTATGGCAAAGCAATCTCAATGGGTATTCATCGTATGCACCTCTTAGTGGATTAGAGTTAATGGCTTATAATCAAGCGAAAAAGTTACAAAAGAAGTTGCAAGAGATGCAAGGAAAAAATCCTAGCGATGTAAGTTTTGATGGAAACATAACAGCTTGTTTTGCCCACAAAGAGGCGGTAAAAGCAATAGAAAATGATTTGATAGATTTAGGTAATGGTAAAAAAGCAAAATGTGCTGATTTGAGTTGGAATGATGCTCAAAAATGCCTAGATTACTTTGGCAGTGTATATGATAAAACATATAAAGTCAAAGAAAAAGAAGTAGTTGCTAAAATCAAAGCAATACAGCTAAAACAAGAGCGAGAGGACTACGAAAAGAAAAATAGATAGTAGTTTGCTTTTGAATTTGTCCTAATTTTGTGGGCGAACCTGCGAAATTAGTGGCAAATTATGGCGAATCTAATCGCAGATTCGCCTAATGTGTTTCGCTTTTGATTTACAATTCTGCAAAAAATGGATACTTCACTACGCATAAATGCTACGCTTAAGTAATGACGATTGGGGTAAAGATTCGCGCTTTGTGTGGATTCTATCTTTTGAATTGCTTTGGCGATTTGTTAAAATCGTCTCGCAATGACGAAAGCGGTAGATTGCTTCGGCGATTCACTAAAATCGTCTCACAATTACGACAAAACACGATTTTAGCATTTTTACGAATCTTTTTGCTTTGAATCCACACAAATAATCCTTTTATGTTATAATGCGATTTTTTATTATTAGATTTGGGATTGACAAATGCAAAACTTAGATGAGATTCTTAAAAATCACAAATTAAGCAACGATGATTATGAAAGCATAAAAAATATTTTGGGGCGGACGCCGAATCTCCTTGAGATAGGCATTTTTAGCGCGATGTGGAGTGAGCATTGTAGCTATAAATCAAGTAAGATTTATCTAAGCGGATTTCCCACAAAGGCGGAGTGGGTGATTCAAGGACCGGGCGAAAATGCTGGTGTGATTGACATTGGCGGGGATTATGCTGCGGTTTTCAAAATGGAGTCGCACAATCACCCTAGCTTTATCGAGCCTTACGCGGGGGCGGCTACGGGCGTGGGTGGCATTATGCGCGATATTTTTACGATGGG
>JBNMJF010000284.1:0-2239 GCA_050873665.1 Helicobacteraceae bacterium | reverse complement strand
TTGCTAAAGTTTTTGCTACTTTTGGCTTTTGCCAAAAGTAGAATCTCTCTCACCTATAAACCTTAATCCACCAAGCGAGGTTGTTTTGATTTGCTTTTGGGTCATCGATTCGTTATTTGTTGAAATTTGCTAGATTTGGATACTTCGCTACGCTCAGTATGACGGAGTGGTTGCAATGACGATTCGCCAAATGGCGAATCCTAGCAACCATTATCCTACACTAAAAATCACCGCAAGTCCCGTTATAACGCCACCAAGTAGCAGTGCGATTAGCCCTTCTTTGCGCTTGTTTTTGCAAAATTGCGTAACGATTAGCCCCGATAGGTAGAATAAGATTAGCGACACGGAAAACGCCACAGCGATGATATCAAAGTAATATTTGCCCTTAGCAAGGTGCATTAGTAGCAATATGCCATAAAGTCCGCGATTGGTTACGCGCATCACTAGCTCATCGTTGCGGTTTTTGCCAAGCGCGATATTATACTTCAAATCGCCCATTGTAGGCGCACCGCGATGATAGCGCAACTCCGTATTTTTAGGAATGGGCAAATTATTATCGCGCAATTTTTGGATTATAAAGTCCTTTGCCTCGCCTTTTTCGGGCATTTCTTTAATGCTAAATTCATATATTGTCGCCCCCGCATCAGCCCTAAAGCCAAGTATGAATCCCGTCCCCGTGATAGCGTAAATCAAACACGCAGGGAGGAAAAATAGACTTAGGTAAGTGTGGATTTGCATCCAATTTTTCTTTGTGATTTTTGGTAGTTTTAGTTTCATTGATTTGTCCTTTTATTTTTTTTGGCGAATCGCACTCGCAATGACGATTCGCGTTTAGATTCGCCATCATCTTAAAAATCCGCCTTAAATGTCAGCCAATAGCTTCGAGACGGGAGGATTCGTTGATAGCGATTCATATAGTTTGTTGTGCCATTTCCGCTACCGCTACCATTGCGTTGATAAGAAACCAAATCCTCTTCAAATTTCGTATCTAGCAAATTATTCACCGCAAAGGTTATGCTGTAATATTTGGGAAATTTATAGCTCACCGCAATATCCACTAGCTGATAGTCTTTGTAGTATTTGCCGACTAATCCACGCGCACTCGTGGCTAGGCTAGATTGCGCTACCGCTGCGGTGGGTGTCATAAAGTTGCCCGTGTAGCGGATATATGCCTCGAATCCCTCGTATTGATATGTGGGTTTTATGGCGAATTTGTGCATAGGGATTGAATTTACGGGTTCGCCTTTTAAATATTCCTGTCCTGCTTTGGTTTTGAGCGTTTTGGTGTAGGTGAATCCATAACTCGCGTCCAAAGAAAATCCATAAATAGGCTTTAGCCTAAAGCCAAATTCCGCGCCTGTGATTAAGGCTCTATCAAGGTTGCGATAAAAGGTGCAAGAAGTCGCGCCATTCGCATTGCAAGTTTGTCCGTCAAGCGATTGACCTTGATTTGCCGACACGCTCGAAATCTTATTACGAAAATCCGTGTAAAAGCCTGTAAGCGTTAGATTTATCCATCGCGTATCAGAGATTACGCTTAGCTCGTAGTTCCAGCTTTGCTCTGGCTTTAGTTTCGTATTGCCATAAACGGCGGTTTGACCACTGCTACCATTGCTTATTGTATATCCATCATAAAGATAGCTTAGGCGCGGGACAAGCACACCGCTTGAGACTCCAGCCTTTATGGTGAGCCACTGCGTAGGATTCACATTGACATAAAAGCGTGGATTCGGCACGGCTATGGAGTTAAATTTATCGCTGACATTTAGGCGCAAACCCAAAGTGGTGCTTATGTATTCGTTGATTAGATATTCGCCTTCGCCAAAAAGTGCGAATTGATTTAGGTGGTTATTACTGCCACCTTTTGTAAATAAATGCTCATACATATAGTAAATCCCGCCACTAAAGATTATCACACCAGCCGAATCTAAGTCAAAGTTATTAGTATATGTCGTTTGGAAAATCGCATCTTGGTTATGTGTGGCACTATCCCACGCAATTCCATTGCCGTGTGTGGAGCCGGGAAAAAGTCCCATATAATTCTGCGCCTGTCTATCTTTATCATAATGCGCCGCCCACATATTATGCGAATATTGCACATAAGCGTTGAGTTTGCCCCACTCATAATCTGCGTCATAGTTTAAAACGGAGTTGATTTTATAAAAGTCTCTCACTACGGTTACAGAGTTGCCAGAAGTATTTAGCGAACCAGCGCGAGTAAAGAAATTTTCCAAATCAA
>JBNMJF010000283.1:0-2260 GCA_050873665.1 Helicobacteraceae bacterium | reverse complement strand
GGCGATAAAGATAAGATTGAAAAAAGTCGCCTAAAGCCCTATGACATTTTGCTATCCTTGCGTGGCATAAATCCTAAGCTAACAATCATCGGCGAGGGCAAAAGTCCCAAAATCGCAAACGCGGGAATCATCGTCCTACGCGCGAAAAATAAAGATGAAGCATTGGGGCTTTTTTGTCATCTTTTTAGCAAAAAAGTGCAAGATATTTTACGCGGAATCTACTTTGAGGCGGAACGCAAAAGCATTGATTTAAACGCGCTTTACGCCATTGAAATCCCGCGCGATTTTGCCAAAGGCGCAAGGGAAAAATTCGCAAAAATAAGCGAAATCGGTAGCGAAATCAACAAACTGCACAAAGAGTTAGATAAATTGCGATGATTTGGCGTAGATTCGCGCGTGGATTCAAGTAAGATTCGGGCAAGATTCGCGCTAAGATTTACTAAAAAAGGACAAATAAAAACCATAACGGAATAATTTATGCTTATAAAATCCTAATTTTACTTTAGGATAAAAAATGCTAAATGGATTTTATGGCGCGACAGGCGGTATGATAGCGCAGTTTAACCGCCTTGATACGATTTCAAACAACCTTGCAAACGCCAATACGAACGGCTACAAACGCGATGATGTCGTAATCGGCGACTTTTTGCGACTCTACCAAGAGTTTAAGCACGAGTTGCCCTTGCAAAATCACACACGCGAAGCATCAAAATTCCTAAATCGCACAATCAATCGTGTCCCCGCAGTCGTGGAGGAATATAGCGATTTAAGCGTGGGGAGTTTCGCGCATACGGAAAATCCGCTAGATTTGGCACTAAAAAATAAAAACGCCTTTTTTGCCATTCAAACGCCAAATGGTGTGCGATATACGCGCGATGGGGCATTTGAGCTGGATAATAATGGAGTGCTTGTTACAAAGCGTGGTTTTCCCGTGCTATCGCGTGAGGGTATCGATGAGGGTGGCAGAATTATCGTTGATTTGGCGGCAAGTAATGTTGAGGTGAATCGCAATGGCGATATTTTTATCCGCAGTGTGGCAAATGACGGCGTGGGCGTTGCCGAGCCTATCGGTGCGGTGGCGGTTGTGAGCTTTATAAATCCAAAATACCTTAAAAAAATCGGCGATAATCTCTACGAATTGCCTCACGAGCGCATAAATGAACGAATGAATATCAATGATGATAATGTCGTGGCTAGTGGATTTATCGAAAAAAGCAATATCAACCCTGTGGTGGAGATGACTGCGCTAATCACCACGAATCGGCTGGTTGATATTTACTCAAAAGTGATGAAAACATATCAAGATGACTTAGCACCTGAAGCGATAAATAAACTCGCTTCAACGCGTGTGTAGGGAGAATCTAGCATAAAAAAGGAGAAAAGACAATGATTCGAGCGTTATATACGGCGACTACGGGAATGATTGGAATGCAAACGCAAGTCGATACGACTTCAAACAACATTTCAAATGTCAATACCATAGGCTACAAAAAGCAAAGGGCGGAATTTGCGGATTTATTTTACCAAACAATGCAATACGCAGGGACTGCGACAAGCGAGACTACGATTTCGCCCACAGGCATTGAGATTGGGCTTGGTGTGCGCCCTATCGCCATTGCAAAGCATTTTTCGCAAGGCAACCCCAAAGAGACGGAAAACAACCTTGACATTGCAATCACAGGGCGCGGATTTTTTCAAATCGAAATGCCCGATGGCACGATTGCCTACACTCGCGCAGGTAGCTTTAAGCTTGATAGCGATGGCAATGTTGTAAATAGCGAGGGCTATCGCTTAGTCCCAAATATTACCATTCCAGAGGACACCACGCAAATCAATATCGGCAAGGACGGCATTGTAAGCGTGGTTCAGGCGAATTCCACGCAGATAAATACAATCGGGCAGATTGAGACGACTATTTTTATCAACCCCGCAGGTTTGCACTCGCTAGGCGATAATCTCTACCTTAGCACAAATGCTTCAGGTGAGCCAATCAACGGCGTCCCGGGGACAGAGGGCTTTGGGCTATTGCGTCAAGGGTTTATTGAGATGAGCAATGTTCGCTTGGTAGAGGAAATGACGGACTTAATCACAGGGCAAAGGGCGTATGAAGCGAATTCAAAGACGATTCAAACTGCGGATTCGATGCTACAAACAATCAATACGCTAAAACGCGCTTAATGAATCGATAAGATTTTAAGGCGAATCCCATAAGCGAATCGCAGTTGATTCGGCATAGATTCGCACACGATTCACGAAAGAT
>JBNMJF010000282.1:0-2287 GCA_050873665.1 Helicobacteraceae bacterium | reverse complement strand
GTTCTACATTATAGCCTTTGTTGTGTTTTTGCGTCCCTCCGCCACCAATTCCAAAGCCTACGAATCCGCCACTTTCTTCGGCAAATGCGATATTTGCACTACAAAAAATCAGTGATAAACTTAAAGCAATTTTTGGGAGTTTGTGAGTGTGTGTGAAGTTTGTGTCTTTTAAACTCTTATTACCCCCCCCCTATGAGCGAATTTCGCGCATTTGATAAAATTGTCGAATTTTGTTTCATTTTGGTTTCTCCTTTATGATTAGATTTCTTATAAACCCACGCGAATCGACAATCCCCGCGAATCTATAAGCGCGAATTGTAATGAAATTTTGATAAAAAATGCAAATTTGTTTTAAAAATTTTTTGATTTGTTTTTACGAAATTGCGCGAATTTGTGGATTAGATTCGCGGGGTTTGGATACTTCGCGCTACGCGCCCAGTATGACAGATTCAGCTCACTTCGTCATTCTGAGCGAACAAAGTGAGCGAAGAATCCAAAGCAAGTGGCGTTAAATGTTAGATTCATATAATGTTGCAAATTGAATTTATTGATTCGTTTGTTTATCGTTGCGTGAATCTATCTTTTAGATTCTCGTGGTTTGATACTTCGCTACGCTCAGTATTACAAAAAAATGTTAGATTCGCGCCCAGTATGACGATTCGATTTAGGTTATTTTGATGTTGTGCGAATTTATGTATCTAACTTCGCGTCTTTTTGCTCATCATTTTTGAGGGTTTCATCGTTTGTGCGTTCGCGTGTGCGCCCACCTGTGCGCACTCCCGTGTCTATTTCAAACTCAAATTCGGATTCAGGGATAATGTCGCTAAACAATGACGGAGGCGTGAGCCTGTAACCCAAACGGCGTTTTTTCCACATACCGCCTGCAACCCATAGCATTACTAGCGCGAGTGTGTCGATGACTAGGGCTAGGATAAAGTTTATCACGCTTGCAAGTTTGTCTTGCGTGGTGTTGAAAAGCTCTGCGGTGTATTGAAATACGCTACGATTCGTAGTCTCCGCGATTTGCTGTCCTTGAATCTTAGCATTTATTAGCGAATCTTCTATCGTTTTGGATTTTTCCGCCGTTAGTTCTTTAATATCTGCGAGTAATTTTAGATTCGTATCTTGGATTTCTTTGATGCGCTTTTTGTTTGCCGAAGTCGCCCAATGTCGCGAATCTGCCGATTGCAAGTCCTTTGCCGCCGTTGCAAGCATTTGAATCTCATCTTTGCCCTCTTGAATCTGCTCTTTTAGCAATTTGATTTGATAATCCAAATCTTTGAGCCTCATTTCATTTGAATCATTTGTCTGTGCGAGATATTCTTTGCTAACTTGAAGCGCGGCTTTGTTGCTTTGATAAGCATAAGAAAGGTAGCTTATATGCCCAATAAAGCTCAATACTATCAAAAATGACACGATGATTATAAGCGGGAGTTTGTGCTTTTTGTCGCCATATACAAAGATTATGCCAAATATCGTTGCCTTTGTTATTTCTAATATCACAAATAGCGCGGATATTACTATCGTGCGCCCAGCATATAGGCTAGTAAAGCCTATCACAGTCATACTTGCGCTAATTAGCGTTAGGCAGATTGCAACGGCTAAAACGGTGATATATTTAAGGTCTTGCATATAATTTTTACTTTTTACCTTTCAAAAACGCCTTTATGTTATCCTCTACGCCTTTTATTAGCCGTTCGCGACTTTCTTTGTAAGCCCACGCGATGTGTGGCGTTAGGATAATCTTGCTTTGAATCTTTTTATTTAAAAGCGGGTGATTTTTTGTCATCGGCTCAGTTTCAAGCACATCGGCGGCAAAATAAAAGTCCTTTTTCTTTAAGGCATTTGCCAAATCCGCCTCATTTACAATGCCACCGCGCCCCATATTTACCAAAATCGCATCTTTTTTAAGCAAACGCAATTCCTTTTTTGCTACCAAATTTTTCGTGCTATCATTCAAAGGCGCGTGAATACTGATAATATCGCAATTTTTAAAAAGCGCGTTTAAATCCTTTTCTCTCTTAAATTTTTTATCATCATTTTTGCCACTCGTAGAAAAATATAGCACATTTGCGCCAAAAGCGTTAGCGAGATTCGCAACTGCCCGTCCGATATTGCCAAGCCCGATTATGCCCCAAGATTTGCCCTGCAATTCATAAAGCTCATAATAATCGCTCAAATGGTCAAATGTCGGGCTTTTTGCCCACTTACCTTTTTTGACAAATTTGTCATAATAATCCATTATTGCCATTAAGTTTAGCACACAAGCAAAGGTGTGTTGTGCTAC
>JBNMJF010000281.1:0-2289 GCA_050873665.1 Helicobacteraceae bacterium | reverse complement strand
ACTTTATATTGACGCCCAAAATCAATATTTGTGTATGTAAATGTGGATAATTTTCCACCTACATACACGCGTTGAGACACAATCTTGCCCTTATTATACTTTGTCGTATGTTTAAGATTTTCGTTTTTATCATACTCTTTTTCTAATATCGCTTCGCCATTTTGAAAGGTAATCTCTTTTTGTATATAGCCGTAATTATCATAATATTTCCACACGCCATTGCGTTTGCCACCTTTGCATTCGCCTTTTTCTACGCTTTTGTCGGTTTTGATTTCATTGCCACTACATTTGCTACTATCATTTTTGCCACTAGATGATTTTGATTCCGATGATAGCGCATTAGAGATACCTTTTTCCGCTGTGTCGCCTAAGCTAGAAATACCCTTTTGTGCTGCATTGCCCAAACTAGCTAACGCTTGATTGCCCGTAGATTTAAAAAACCCACACCCATTAAACGATATGCTTACTATCGCACTCATCACACTTACCGCCACGATTTTACCCATTGATTTTATCTTTGTCATTTTATGTCCTTTTTATTTAAAATTTCAGGCTTAACGCCCCATTAGATTCGCCACGATTTTTAACCTATAAAGATTTTATTGCGCCACCTCCCGCTATTTAATAAGGCTAATGATAGAGCTAATATTTCCAGCACCGCCTAGAATTGCGCCAAATATATCTTTAGCTTTTTCTTTTTTATATTTATCTTTTAATCTATCTATCATTGCATCATATTTTGCTTGATTTTCTTTTGCGACTTCGTTACGAAGCATTGCCAAAAAATTTTTAATGGAGATAGAAACTTTCTCGCTATTTAGGCTGTAATCCAGCGCATCATTTGTGATAACCTTAAGTTTTGATGATAAAATATCACGCAAGGCAGGATTTTCAATCGTTGTCTTTATTTTGCCGTTTTCTATGATAAGATTATTGCTTTTTACGCGTTTATCTAAATCATTTAAAAAATCATCAAAAACTTCATCATATTCAGCTTCATTCATAAACTTCACCGAAATATTTTTCTTACTCGCCTTAATTTTACTCGCCGTAGTTTTTAGCAATCGCTCGTTTTCCGCATTTGATAGCGAATCCAAAAAGTGCGCCGAATCATATTTATTAAAAAGATACAGCACATAGTCGCAAATGTCATTCTTTTGCCGTGAGAATAGCTCATCATCGATAATCTTGCCCCATAGCTCATTTGCAAACTTTAAGGCGCGGGGCGACTCACTATCGCTAAAGATTTTAGAGTAATCCTTTTTATTATCTCTTTGCATAGTTCGCCCCTAAAATAGCATTAGCTCTTTTGGCTTATAGATTATGCTACCGCCACCATTTACGATGATTTCTACTTCGATAATGTCGTTGATTGAGCAATTATAATTATATTTTGGAAAAAATCTCTCTCCATAGGCGAGTTTTTGAGGAAATATAGGCTTATAGATTGATTAGAATCAGCATCTAATGAATTATAAAAGTCCATATTGTTAGACCAAATCTCATCTAGCATTTTAACATATTGTCCGCTTTTAGTTTTTAGTTTATCACCATTTAATTCTCTATATGCTCTTGCCATATCTATATCTTCCTCATACTTTATCACCGCACAATTTCCGCGATTGATGATAATATTCTCGATAATGGTATTATTATCTTGGGATTGAATGTAGAGATATTGCTTAAAATTATAATTGCTAATATCTACGCCTAGCAAGGGTTGCTCTATGCTTAATGCTTGGGCAATTTTCTTGCTCTCTTTGGTAGCTGTATCCACCGCCTTACTTGCGCTATCTACTACTGCGCTCACTTCATCACACGCCACGAATCCAAGTGCTAAAAATCCTAGCACACATATTTTAAGTAATTTTGTCATTTTGACTCCTTTTGTTTATTTTTCTGCCCTTTGTGGGCTTTACTTTTTTACCTTTACCGCCACGATTTTTATCCATTTTTAACCACGCGAATCTAAAATGCGCGAAATTTATCTTTTTAAGTTTGCATTTTGATTCCTTTAAAAGTGGTGTGGAAAGTGGCGAATCGTGCTAATTGCGCGAATCTGTGCCGAATCGTCATTGCGAGGCGTTGCAAACGCCGAAGCAATCCAAAATTACTTTTAGATTCGCCTAAAGTGAGTGTATCAAGTGTGATTCGCGAATCACTAAAATGGATACTTCGCGCTATTGCCCTCAGTATGACGAAATAGGCAACCTTGTCATTCTGAGGCGACAAAGTCGCCGAAGAATCCAAACCGCGCGAATCTACGCCCCACCTCGTCATACTGAGCGT
>JBNMJF010000280.1:0-2294 GCA_050873665.1 Helicobacteraceae bacterium | reverse complement strand
GCCTTGCGCTTGAGATTTGGCGTGGATTTGACAAACGACTCCATTGCTTGAAGTGGCGCGTTAAACTGCGCTAAAGGCGCGTCATAAGGCGGGTGATTGGAAGTTGTCATAATCATATTAAAGGTTTTTGCGCTTGGATTCGCCTTTGCTTTGGCGGTGATTGTATCGCGCACAAAGGCAAAAAGATGATGGTCATACGCTCCCCACGCATTTTGATATGGCGCAGGATAGCCGTTGCGTGTGGCGTTTTCAACGATATGTGTGCCAAATAAAATCTCACTAAAGCCCTGCGTAGTTACATAGCTGTCGAGTTTTTGCCAAGTGCCAGAGCCACCATAGAAAAATGTCCCTTCAAACCCCAAATCTCGCATTATCACCGCAGGTGCGAATTTGATATTATCGAATCTGCCAGAGAGTAGGCTTAGCGGAATGTCTGTCTGCAAAAGTCCGCTGATTTGCACATCAAGGCTTTTGATTGTGCTACCTGCATTTTGTAGGAAAATATCCGCTTTAAATCCGCTCTTTTGCTTTGCTAACTTTTTTAGCTCACTGCTTAGCTCAAGCGAATCAAATGCGCTATCAAAGTGCCACTCGCTCATTGATTCAGCGATAATGTAAAAAATATGCTCAATTTGGTTTGAATCGTTGCGACTTTGGACGCGTTTGCTAAGCAATTTTAATAAATCTATGTCGCCATTTTCGCCTAGCGGTTTAGATTCGCAAAAATTTTGCGCCACGAATATGGGCGATTCGCCCTCTATGTAGTCGCTAAATTTGGAATGCGCGATTTTGCGATAGCCCAAAAACACTATGTATAAGTCGCGGAATGCGCCTGTGGTGATTTGGCGCAAAAATGTATTTCCCACAGGGCGAATCTCTTTGCCTAAACTTATGCCTTTTAGTCCAAAATGCCCATTTATTGCAAAAAGCGTGGCAAAGCCAAAAACTAAAAATAATGCGAATGCGAATGCGTTTCGTGCGTGGCGGAATTTCGCGCTTTTTAGATTCGCCAAATTTAGCGAATCAATTTTTCTAAAAATCGCATTTATGGCGATTGTGAGCGCAACGCTAAGCGCAATCCACGCGATAATCTTAAGGCTTAGATTATACTGCCCAGCAAATGCCGTGCGAAAAATCGCGCCCCTATCATCAAAGATTAGCCCCAAAAGATTCGCGTTAAAAGTATCGCCATAGATTTGATAAAAGCCCATATCTGCGATATTTACAAAGGCTATGCTTGTAAGAATAAGCGCAATAAAAATGCGTAAAATGACGCAAAAAATGCGCTTTATGCGATTTTGTGCGGTTGAATCGCTTGAATCATTTAAGTTGTTTGAATTGCTCGAATCCCACCTTTGGCAAAAAAGTAACAAAACAAATACAATTAAGCTTAAAACGCCCACAATCTGCCCAAAATAGCGACTTCCATTGATAAAAGTCTGCCATATTTGTGCGCTTGATTCTAATGCGCCGAGATTCCCACCCAAAATGCCGATATATGCGAGAAAAAACGCCCTAAATAGAAAATCCACCACATACAAAAACGCAAAAAACGCAATGGATTTTAGAAAGATTCGCGCAAAATAAATACTCATTTTTTACCCAAATTTCAAAAATAAAATGCGTATTATATCATTTTTAAGTTTTGTATTATTTTTTTTCGTTACAATTCGTGTTTTTTAAAATAAATTCAAAAAAAGATTGAGGAAAAAACAATGAAAATTCATCAAAGCGTAACGGAAATCATCGGCAACACGCCACTTTTGCAAATCAACAACATAAAAACTGATGCAAATATTTTTGTCAAATGCGAGTTTATGAATCCAGCGCATTCGATTAAGGATAGAATCGCGTTTGCGATGATAAATGATGCCCTAAAAAGCGGGAAAATCACGCGTGAGACTACAATCATCGAGCCTACAAGTGGCAACACGGGCGTGGGCTTAGCGAGTGTGTGCGCATCGCTTGGGATAAAGCTAATCATCGCAATGCCTGAATCTATGAGCATTGAGAGACGCAAAGTAATGCTAATCTTTGGCGCAAAATTAGAGCTAACGCCCAAAGAAAAGGGAATGAAAGGCGCGGTAGAACGCGCAAACGAGCTAAATAAAGAAATCCCAAATAGCGTGATTTTAAATCAATTTAGCAATCCTAGCAACCCTGCGATTCACAAAGCTACTACGGCGCAAGAGATTTTGCAATCGCTAGGTGGCACAAAAATCGATGTCTTTGCAGCGGGAGTCGGCACAGGTGGGGCGTTAAGCGGGATTGGCGAAGTGCTAAAAGAGCAAAAT
>JBNMJF010000279.1:0-2395 GCA_050873665.1 Helicobacteraceae bacterium | reverse complement strand
TCTCATCAAGCGCGACATTATTTTGGAGCATTTTGATAATATGATTAGCTTTTATGGGGTGCGTGGGTGCATTATGTTTCGCAAAAATCTGCATAACTACGCCCACCAAATGCCAAATGCAAGTGAATATCGTGGCATTGTCAATAGCATTGATTGCCCCAAAACTATGCGCGAATCGATAATGCAATTTTTTGGATAATTTTTGATAAATTTTTAGGTAGAATCGCGCAAAATTTTTAAAAAAGAGAGCGAATCAACAAATGAAAAAACTAATCTTTGTCCTATTTTGCATTGCGAATCTATGGGCGAATCCCACGAATCAAGCAAATCAAAGCGCGAATCCAAGCGATTCGGACGCGAATCCAAGCGAAAATCCAAGCGATTCGAGCGCGAATCCCGCCGATTCAACCCCAAAAAATGTCATTGACGGCATTGCTATAAAAGTCGATGGCAATATTATCACGCTTTATGAGATTAGCGAGTTACAAAAGGCTAAGAAGTTATCGCGCCAAAGCGCAGTCGATGAGCTAATCAATGAGAAGCTAAAAGAAAATGAGATTAGACGGCTTAATATCAAAGTCGATGATTCGCGCATAAATGATGAGATGAATAATATCGCAATGGCAAATAAAATCACGCGCACCGAGCTTGAAAACGCGCTTGTGGCGCAAAAAATCAATATCGATGAATACAAAGCCGAGCTAAAAAATCATATCACAAATAGGGAGCTAATGCAAAAGATTTTGCAGACAAACTCTGCGCTAACCAGTGAGAGCGATTTACTAGCGTTTTATGAGAAAAATAAAGATGAGTTTAAAATCCCCACAAAGATTAAGGTTACAAGCTACACGGCGACTAGCGATGTGGAGCTGCAGCGATTTTTGCAAAATCCAATGATGCTAAATCCAAACATTCACTCAAAGGAGGAGGAAATCGACATTCGCAATCTCCCTATGCAAGTCATCGGCGTCTTTTTGGATACGCCTGAGCGGCGATTCACGCCTGTGCTGAACTCTGGAAATACGCTTATCGTGTTTTTCATCAAAGAAAAGGGCGGAAAAGAGATTTTGCCATTTGAGAGCGCGAAATCTATGGTGATGCAGAAATATTCACAAGCGCGGGAAAATGACATTTTAAATGAATATTTTGCCAAAATCAAAGCAAATACGCGCATTGAGATTGTGCGTGAGTGAAGTGCGAATTATGGGCGAATCGTGTGTGAATAGTGGGCGAATCTTTAGCGTGGCGCGGAATTTGGCGTGGATTTAGCGACAAATGCGCGAATCTCTAGCATAGCGTGGTAAAAAATGCGCTTTGGTAAGATTAGCTATCTAAATTTAGTGCCTTTTGATATTTTCATCAAAAAATATCCCACCACAAGCGCGTTTAAGGCGTTTCTAAATCATCACAAAAGCTACCCTGCCAAACTCAACAAAGAGTTTTTGTTTAAGCGAATCGATGCGGGGTTTATATCATCGATTGCGGGAATGAGGGCGCGGAAAACTAATAGCGGGATTGTGGCAAATGGTGCGGTATGGAGCGTGATTGTCATTCCAAAGGCTACAAAAAGCGATTATCAATCGGCGAGTTCAAACGCTTTGGCGCGGATTTTGGGCGTAGAAGGCGAAGTGCTAATTGGCGATAGAGCCTTGCGATACAAGCTAAGTGGCGGAAAATATGTGGATTTGGGGCAAAAATGGTGGGAAAAATATCACTTGCCCTTTGTTTTTGGGCTACATTGTTTTAACAGCGATGAGGCTTTTTACAAGGCGATTTCGGCAAAATTTAACGCCACACGCGTAAAAATCCCGCAATATTTACTAGCAAACTACGCTAAGGATTCTGGCATAGCAAAGCGCGATATTTTGGAATATCTAACGCGAATCCACTACAAAATCACCCCCAAAGGCAAAGTGGCTTTAGGGCGATTTTACCGCCTAGCGCGAATGAATCGCATAAAATCGCCAAAGCGATTCTAAAAAGGACAAATTTGTGTCTTTGGTATGCAATTCGCGTCATTGCTTCGGCGAATCGTAGATTCGCGCAAAGCAATCTCGCCTTTCCCGTCATTGCGAGAATCGCGAAGCGATTCGTGGCAATCCAAAAAAATAAATCCGCACGAAGTGCGAATCCTTATTAAAGTTTTTGCTACTTTTGGCTTTCGCCAAAAGTAGAGTCCCCTTAATCCCTTAGACACTAATTCGCCAAGCGAATCAAATAAACAAAAATCCATCTTTAAGAAATTTTTTAGTGAAAATCACTAGAATCCCAAAATCACTTTACTAAAATAAAAAGGCAAATTTTGATAGGCAATAGCGAATCCACAATTCACACATTACAAATAAATCCAAATAGATTCAATGTCGCAGATTCCCACGCTCCACGCCTTTCATTA
>JBNMJF010000278.1:0-2415 GCA_050873665.1 Helicobacteraceae bacterium | reverse complement strand
TCCACTTAAATTTCACTTAAGAATCGCAGTTGTATAATTCGCGCGGAAATTTTACGCGCCTAGATTCACAAAGTCGCTTATTAAGACACTACGAATCCCAAAGCCTAGCAACACGCAAAATCCACACACAACGCAAAGGATAAAAAATGTTTATTTTTGTGCCTTTATTCACCATACTCACGCTACTTATGGGTGGCTATGCCGCCAAGCGAATCGGCGTGTTGAAAAACAAGCAATCACGGGCATTTTTGGACTTTACCATTATATTTGCCTTGCCTTGCTTGATTTTTGAACGCGCATATCACCTTAGCTTTGATTTTTCGCTGATTATTTATATCATCATTGGGTTTTGCTCGTGCCTATTTGCGGGGCTTGTGAGCGTAGGCATAGGGCGAATCTTAAAGCTCACAAAAGCCACGCTTGTTAGTATGTTTTTGCTATCATCGTTTGGAAACACGCTATTTATCGGCATTCCAATCATTCAGTCGCTTTATCAAAGTCCGCAATTTATTAGCGAAGTCATCTTTTATGATACCATTGCTACGGGGCTACCTGTAGCACTTTTCGCGCCATTTATTTTGAGTTTGGCAAGCGGACAAAAGGCATCGCTAATGGCAAATATCAAAAAATTGATTGTATTTCCGCCATTTATCGCCATTGCGCTAGGATTCGCGCTAAAGCCATTTGCGTTGCCTGAGTTTATATTTGAGCCGATTCGCCTTTTTGGCGGGGCAGCAACGCCTGTGGCACTCTTTGCAATCGGGCTAGGGCTAGGCTTTAACAGCATTAAGACAAGCTACAAAGGCACAATCGCCGTAATTTTCTGCAAAATGCTACTCGCACCATTCGTATTTATCGGCGTTTTAAAAGTATTTGGCTTTGAAATCACGCCCTCAGCGATAGTGGCAATCTTTGAAAGCTCGATGCCTACGATGACTTTGGCAGGTGCGATGATAATGAAAGCCAAACTAGATAGCAATCTAGCGGTAAGCGCAATCGCCTTTGGCGTGTTATTCGCATTCGTATCAATGCCACTGCTCGTGTGGGTGCTAATGTAGATTTGCGCAAGGCAAACTAATTTTTTTGTGGATTGCCACGAATTTGACTTCGTAAATTCTCGCAATGAAAATTTTGCCCACTCGTCATTGCGAAGGCGACTTGTCGCACGAGGCAATCTATGCCGATTCGTCATACTGAGCCTTTGAAAAAGGCGAAGTATCAAAGAAATAAAAATTGTGCGTAGCACACAACCATATAAAAGTTTTTGCTACTTTTTGCTTTCGCAAAAAGTAGAGTTCCCCATAACCCCACAGGCTCTAATCTGTTTGATTCGCTCTTAGGGCATTGATTCGCCCACAATTTGGATTCGTGTGATTTGGATACTTCGCTACGCTCAGTATGACGGGATTATTGTAATTTTTGTATTTGATTCATAGCCGATTCGCGTTAGCGTAATCGCAATCGAAGTAATGGTTGAATGTAAGATTCACACAACAAGCGCGGAAGTAGCTTTAGGCGATTTTCAAGGAAACTTCGTTTTGCGGGTTTTCGAGTGCGAGACTATGAGATAAGACTAATAGTCTATCGAATAGTCGAGTGCGATGAATCCCGCAAAAGCGTCAAAGATACAATCGCGCTTAATTCTTATCCTTATTGATAAGTTTCCCTTTCCCTATCCACGGCATCATTGCTCGTAAGCGTTCCCCTACGCGCTCGATTTTATGCGCTGCTAGGTTTTTGCGCTCTGCGTTCATTCTAGCGTATCCAGCTTTGCGCTCTAGGATAAAGTCTTTTGCAAATGTGCCGTTTTGGATTTCGGCTAAAATCTCTTTCATCGCCTTTTTAGATTCGGCATTGATTACGCGTGGTCCGCTTATCATATCGCCGTATTCTGCGGTGTTTGAGATAGAGTAGCGCATATCAGCTAATCCACCTTGATAGATTAAATCCACGATTAGCTTTAGCTCGTGCAAACATTCAAAATACGCCATTTCTTCGGGGTATCCAGCTTCTACGAGCGTCTCAAATCCAGCTTTGACTAGGCTTGTTACGCCACCGCATAGCACGGCTTGTTCGCCAAATAAATCCGTTTCGGTTTCATCTTTGAAAGTCGTTTCAATTATGCCACTTCGTCCCCCGCCTATCGCACACGCATAGCTTAGGGCGAGTTGCTTAGAGTTGCCATCATAGTCGTTTGCTACTGCGATTAAGTCTGGGATTCCCCCACCTGCGACAAATTCGCTTCTAACGGTGTGTCCCGGCGCTTTTGGAGCTATCATAATCACATTTACTTCCTTAGGCGCGTTGATTTGCCCAAAATGCACATTAAATCCGTGCCCAAACGCAGTAGTTTTGGAGGGCGTTAGATTTGGCAAAATATCGTTTTTAAACACATCGCTTTGCAATTCATCTGGG
>JBNMJF010000277.1:0-2416 GCA_050873665.1 Helicobacteraceae bacterium | reverse complement strand
TGCGATGGCGTTGTAGGCAAAATAATGCTATCGGCATACAGCATTGCCTTGCGCGACTCTTGGCTATCAATCCCGCCTGTGTCAATCAAAATGTATTCGTAAAGTGCGATAAATTGCTTTAGCGATTCGGCGATATTGCCCGTGCGGTTTGAAAGCGTGAAATATTTGAGATTTTTTTTCGCATTGGATTCGCCCTCGCGGATATTGGTAAAACTCTCAATGCTTTTTTGCGGGTCGGTATCCATCACCAAAACTTTATTGCTAGATTCGAGCAATTTTACGGCGAGATTCACGGCGATTGTGCTTTTGCCACTGCCACCTTTTTGATTTGCTATGGTGATGATATTTGCTTGTTTTGTGCCTTTCTTAGCCATTTTGCTACCCTCTAATTGTGATAATCCCTTTTAGTTAGCGAAAATTTTAATATATTTTTTTGCAAATTGCAAGAGTAATGGGAGAAAAATTTATGATTTTTGCGATTTTTGGCGTGAATCTTATGCGATTTTTGCCTGAATCTTGCACGAATCTAGCTTGAATCCCGCTTGAATCTTTGGCGAATCTAGCTCGAATCCCACGCGAATCTTTTTACCAAAACCCGCCAAAAAACTTTTAATTTATTTTTGGGTAGAATTGTGCTTTTTGGAGATTTTTATGGCGTTACTGATTATTTATTTTTGCCTAACTATCGGCATTTCTATGATTTGCTCTGTGTGCGAAGCGATGATGTTTTCCGCCACACCAGCATTTGTAGAAAGCGCGGCAAAGCTCACCAAAACAGGCAAAATCCTAAAGCACCTAAAGACAAATATCGATAATTCTATCGGCTCTATTGTCATCGTAAATACCATCGCAAACACCGTTGGCGCGGCAAGTGTCGGGGCGCAGTTTGTCGCGGTATTTGGCGATAAATTGCAAGGCGTTGTGGCGGCGATTATGACGCTAAGTGTGCTTTATGTGGGCGAAATCGTCCCCAAAACCATTGGCGCAATGTATTGGAAACGGCTCATTTTGCCTAGCTGTTATCTCTTAATCGTGCTTTATTATGTGGCGTATCCGTTTGTGTATATCTCGCGGATTATGACATTTTTCTTTAGGAAAAAAGACGCGCAAAAAATGAGTCGCGATGAGATACTCGCACTTATGGAGTTAGCTGAGGAAAGTGGCTCGTTAGATGAGTTAGAAATGGATATTTTGGAGCATTTAATGGCGCAAAAGTCCATAAAAACGCGCGATATTATGACAGCAAAAAGCCAAATGTTTGCGCTTAGCGAAAATGAAAGCATAGATTCGGCACTGCAAAAGTTAGAAGCGCGGAAATACTCGCGGATTCCCTTAATAAGCGAAGATTCAAGCACCATAAACGCACTTGTTTTTAGGCAAAGCGTCCTAGCGGCGAATCTCACAAATAAGGGCAAAGACAGCCTAAAAAGCATAGCGAAAAATATGCGCTTAGTTAGCGAAAATATGCAGGTTATGGCGTTATTAAAGCTATTTGTGATTTGTAGGGAGCATTTGGTGGGCGTAGTTGATGAAAACAAGCAATTTGTGGGGATTGTGAGTTTAGAAGACACAATAAACGCCGTATTTGGCGTAGGCAATCTGCAAAAGCACTAGGGAGGGCGGAAAATGACTTTACTTGTAACTTACTGCGTTGTCGCCATTTCTTGTAGCTTTTTATGCTCGATTTTGGAATCGACATTTTTAAGCACTACGCCTAGTTTCGTGGAGAGCTACGCCAAAAAACACCCCAAAATCGGCTCATACTTGCGCTACCAAAAATCCCACATTGATGACACGGAGGGCGCGATTTTGGTGCTAAATACTTTCACTGTTACTGGCAGTGCGACAGGATTTGGCATTGAAATCAACGCACTTTACGGCGAAGAATATCAATTCGCCGCCTCCACCGCCTTTGCAGTCGCGCTCATCTATCTCACAGAGATTTTCCCAAAAACTATCGGCGCGACTTATTGGCAGAGCCTTGCGCCGTTTGTAGCGGTATTTATCCACTATTTGCTAAAAATCGCCTTTCCATTCGTGTGGGTGGCAAAAATCATCATAAAATTTATGTCCTTTGGGCAAAAAGGCAAAATCACGCGCGAGGAAGTCCTAGCAGCAAGTGAAATAGGCAAAAAAGGCGGTTCGCTCAATGAAAAAGAAACACACCTAGTCCAAAATCTGCTAATGCTTAAAAACTACCAAGCCACCGACATTCTCACGCCTAGAAGTGTGGTTTTTTCGCTGAAATACGATGATAAAATCAAAGACATTGCCAAATCCAAGCATATCTTTACATTTTCCCGTGCGCCCGTGTTTGCAGAGGATACGATTATCGGTATTGTCGATACGGCTGAGATTTTGGCAGAGGCACTGCGTGAGAAACCGCGTGAATTAGCGGACTTTATCCGCCCTGTAT
>JBNMJF010000276.1:0-2426 GCA_050873665.1 Helicobacteraceae bacterium | reverse complement strand
CCCTTTTACCGCTACGGCTGAACGCGCAGGATATGGAGTGCTGAAAAACTTCGCATAAATCTCATTCATCTCGCCAAAGTCATTCATATCCGCCAAAAATACGGCGGTTTTTACCACGCTACTAAAATCCAAGCCATTCTCTTTGAGAATCGCCTCTACATTTTTAAGAGCGCGTTGCGTTTGCTCTTTGATTCCGCCACTGACAACCTCGCCACTTTGCGGATTTAGTGGAATCTGCCCAGAGGCATATAAAAAGCCTCCCGCTACTCGATAAGCCGAATATGGTCCTATCGCCTTAGGATAATCTTGCATTTAGTCCTCCTTATAGTTTTTTTAAAATGCGCCAAAATTATAAGCAAAAAATATTTATAATGTCAATAAAATTTTATTATTATAATAAAAATTTATTACAATAATTCTCTAAAATCATTTGTGCTACAATGCCAAATTTTTTAAAGTGAGGGCATTATGAATGATGAACAAAAGGAGCTTTTTATCAAGCTCACGCACTTTTTGGGGCAGGTTTTGGGGAAAAGCTATGAAGTCGTATTTCATATCATCTCCAAAAAAGGCTCATATATCGCCGCGATTGAAAATAGCCACATAAGCGGACGGACGATAGATTCGCCACTTACGGCGTTTGCTAGCAAACTTTTGCAAGAAAAGGCGTATTTAAAGCAAGACTTTTTATGCCACTACAAGGCGCAGACAAAGGAAAATAAGCTACTAAATGGCTCGACATTTTTCATCAAAAAGGGCGAAAAATTAGTAGGCATTCTTTGCATAAACCACGACACAAGCGAGATTCAAAGCGCGATTCATAAAATCATAGAGATTGAAAATCTAAGCGGATTTGGCGAAATCACCGCTTCGCTTATGAGCGAATCGGGCGAATCTAGCGGATTTGGCGAATCGCCACAGCCACAAAACGCCCAAATCAGCATAGAAAATCTAAGCCACAATATCGAGGATATTTTGGCACAAAGCATTGATTTAAACTACCTAAAATCTGGCTTTACGCTAAGCGCAACGCAGAAAAATGACATCATCAAAAATCTCTACCAAAAGGGCATTTTCAACATAAAAGGCAGTCTTTATATCGTGGCAAAGTTGCTAAAAATCTCCGAGCCAAGCGTCTATCGCTACCTTAACAAACTAAAAAAAGATGAGAATCTATAAAATCTTAAGCCACGAATCGCTAAAATCGCGCTTTTATTTTTATGGCAAATCTAACGAATCTATCGGCGATTCGCCATTTGTGCGATTTGCGCTATTTTTATTTCACACGATTCATAGCAAAATAAGGGGACAAAAATGGAATTTGACTTAACTTTAACCACGCTTTTGGTGCTAAGTGTGGTGGCTTTGGTGGCTGGATTTGTCGATAGTATCGCAGGTGGTGGCGGTATGATAACCATTCCCGCGCTAATGCTTGCTGGAATCCCATCGCACGAAGCACTAGGCACCAATAAATTTCAGGGCGTTTTTGGGACATTTTCCGCAGTGTTGCATTTCTACAAAAAGGGGCATTTGGACTTAAAAAAATGCGCTTTATTTGTGGGATTCGCCTTTGTATTTGCGCTAGGCGGGACACTCGCAGTGCAGGTGATAAACGCAGATTTGTTACGCAAGGCAATCCCATTTTTGTTAATGTTTTTCGCGCTATATTTTCTTTTCTCCCCCAAAGTCAGCGAAGAATCCAGCAAAGCGCGACTTTCGCGAATCGCCCTAGCCTTTGTCATCGGCGCAATCGGCTTTTATGACGGCTTTTTTGGACCGGGCACAGGCTCATTTTTGATGATTGCGCTAATCTCGCTAGGTGGATTTGGCATAAAAGACGCCCTAGCACAGGCGAAACTTTATAACTTCGCTACGAATCTCGCCGCTGTGATTATGTTTGCCGTGTTTGGAAATATCATATTTGCAGTGGGCGCGACTATGGCGGTGGGACAATTCATCGGTGGCTATTTAGGCGCGAAAACGGCACTAAAATACGGCATAAAAGTCATAAAGCCCCTTGTCGTCATCGTCTCACTTGCAATGTGCGTGAAGTTGCTGTTTTTTAGCTAAGATTCGCGCTAGATTCGTGTAACTAGCACGATTTGGCAAAATTTTTGCGTAAGATTTGCGTGAATCGCCACCCAAAAATCCCCACAAATCCCACAAAAACTTTTTTGATTTAAATCAATCCCAAAATCTTAGCATTGTGCTATGATTCTGCGCCTTAAGCATCTTATAAAAAGGAGGTTACGATGGGCAAAATTTTAGGCGTTTTGGGCGGTATGGGACCAGCTGCGGCGGCTGAGTTTTTGAGGCTTTTAGCACTGCACACACCAGCGAAAACTGACCAAGAGCATATCATCACTTATATGATAGGCGACCCTACGATACCCGATAGGACGGAGTTTATCTTAGGTGGCAGTGTG
>JBNMJF010000275.1:0-2433 GCA_050873665.1 Helicobacteraceae bacterium | reverse complement strand
CTTTGAATCTCCTATATTTCCATAGCTCATCATAAAGTGAGTGCCTAACACATTGCTAGGCGTTAGTTTCCCACTAAATGCTGTTAGGAATCCATACTCTAAGCCACTTAGATTATAACGCCCAGATTCAAAGAAAAGATTATGATTTACAAAGGGTGTTAGCACGAAATAGTAGTTATCATTGCTTTGGGTGCTTGGGCTTGATGAAGTGCGATTAGTTGTGATTCTACGGCGAGTTTGATTAGTTTGATTTGCTCTTTGATTGGTGAGATTATTTGCGTAATAATTTGAATCGCTTTTATAGGAAAAGGATTCATTGGATTGTAAGGATTCCACCCACCCGTCATTCTGAGCGTAGTGCGAAGCACGAAACGAAGAATCCAAAGCAAATGAATCCAAATTATTTAAATCCAAACCATTACTAAGATTCGTGGATTCTTCGCTTTCTAACGAAAGCTCAGAATGACGGGTGTGGGTTGAATCCATCAATGACGAATCCGCCCACTCGTCTTTGCGAGGCGAATCGCAAGATTCGCCGAAGCAATCCATATCAAACACATTCGCCACCTTTTTCACCCTACGAATCACACGCCTTTTGTTTGTGTTTCTTTTCGTGCTATATTTGTGTGGATAAATCATCGCATTGCTAATTGTCAAAAAATTATTCATCGTGCGGATATTTGCTTTGTAGAGATTGCCGATGGTGCTTGCCTTAGTGTTTAGCGTAGCGATGAAATACTCCCCACTTTGGCTAAGCGAATAAATATCGCTTCGTGGCACAAGCCTATCAAAATCCACGCCAAGCTGATTATTTCCGCTTGTATTCACGACTAATTTATTTAACAAATACCCTTTGCCAAACTCAAATCCGCTCCCAAAGTCCAAAATCATCTTTGAATCTTTATCCGCGAAACTCACGCTTTGCACATTATCCAGCACCAAGTGCGAATTATCAGTCGCATTGCCACTAAACGCATTAAACGCACCAGCTTTCTCGCTAATCATCATTGCATAATTTTGTAGCGTCAATGACTTTATGTTTTTAAAATGTTTATTTTTGCCACTGCTAGTGTTTTCATTAAAGAAATTTATCGTGCCACGATTATCGATTGTAACGGCTTTATTAGCACTTGTGCCTTGCACAAGTCCGCCCATTTCGCCGTAATTTACGATATTTGTAGCACCACTTTCATTTTGCGACAAATACACATAGCCAGATATATAGCCGTAGTTGTAAATATTTCTATATGAGCTACCATTAACAGAAGTTGAAGTCAAACTGCCTTGTGTGCCTGTTGTCTCTATGCGTCCGTAGTTGTAGAAGTATGCGATATAGCTACCAGTGTTTTCAACGCTAATTTCTAGTGCTTTTATGGTGGAGCGATTTGTAAAAGTTGTGATTTGGGTTTGTATCGTTATTTTACTTGTGCTAGAAAAATCGGTGTTATTTGTAATTTCGTTTTGGGGCGTTGTAATGGTGCAATTATTTGGATTCGTGCAAAGGGCGGATAATTCTATGGCGTTGAGATTTGATAAAATCGCAATAATGAAGTAGATTGCCACGAATCGCTTCGCGATTCTCGCAATGACGAATCCCCGACAAATAGGGCGTTCCCCCCCCCCCCTAAAAATGCAGTATGACTAATCCCTATCATCATAAATCCTTTGTGTGAAAGTAAAAGCAATAAACTAGCTAAAATCGTCTAAAATGTTAGTTTAGCAAAAATCTGCCAAATCCACAAACTTTTTTACGCTATAATTGTGGCTTTTGATTAGGTAGCAAAAGGAATGCCAATGTATCCGACACTTGATGAGATTCACGCTATCCCAAATATCAGCGCGTATAAGCGCGTGAGCGTGGCGGTGGATTTGCTAAGCGATTTTCTCACGCCCATAGAAGCTATGCGAATCCTAAAGTCGCACTCCACGCATACATTTTTGCTTGAGAGCGTGGAGGATAGGAAACGCTGGGGGCGGTGGAGCTTTTTGGGATTTGAGCCAACGCTAGAAATTACCGCGCGTGGCGAAAAAGTCTATCTTAATGGCGTTGAATCTCCCGCACACAAAGGCAATCCAAACGCCTTAATCCGCGCCATTTTAGCCGAATACAAAAGCCCAAAAATTGACGCCTTGCCACCTTTTAGCGGGGGCTTGGTGGGATATTTTTCATACTCTTATATCCGCTATTGTGAGCCAAAATTAGATAAAATGTTTAGAGATTCGGGGGATTTGCGGGGCAAATCGAGTGGCACGAATCCAAGCGATTCGCGCAATTTAGACACATTTAATGATATAGATTTAATGCTTTTTGATTGCCTTATCGCCTTTGATAATCTACGCCAAAAAATCGTCCTTATCACAAATATCGCCCTTGATAATCTGCAAGATTCCTACCAAAAGGCGCAAGATAGACTAAATCATTTGCGCGATATT
>JBNMJF010000274.1:0-2463 GCA_050873665.1 Helicobacteraceae bacterium | reverse complement strand
GTTTGCACCTCTTGATTTTTAAAGCTAAGTGCGAGAGCAACGCTAGAATCCAAACTCTCTCTAAATTGATTTGTGAGTTTTTCAAAGATATTCATTTGCAATCCTTTATATTGTATTTATAAAATAAATTTATAGAAACGGCATTATATAACTTTAGTCTATCATTGTCAAGTTTTGCGTGAAAAAAAATAAAATATTGTCATTTGTGTATTTGGCGAATCGTCTAAATCAAATTGGCGACAAAATTTCGCTATAATAAGCGCAAAGTCTATTTTTAGGAAAGTGTCTATTATGTCGGTGGATTCGTGTGTGATTTTATGTGGTGGGGCGAGTAGTCGGCTTAAGGGCGCGAGTGGGGAGAGTAAGATTTTTTTGTCATTTGGTGGCAAAAGCCTTGTGGCGCATAGTTTTAGCAAAATGAGTGAAATTTTTGGGCGCGTTTTTATCGCGTGTAAGGAAAATCAGGTGGATTTGATAGGGGAGAGTTTGGATTGCTTCGGCGATAAATCGCCTCGCAATGACGAATCCACGCCCCGTCATTGCGAGATTCTGGCAAACGCCCGAATCAAAGCAATCCATTCTCGCAATGACGGCGTGGGGAGCGACATTTTCATTATCGAATCGTCCGAAATTTTCGCACCTATCGTAGGAATCATTAGCGCATTATCGCAACTGCAATGCCAAAAAGTCTTTTTTATTAGTTGCGATTGCCCGTTTGTCTCGCGCCACACGATTCAAAGCATTTGTGAATCCGCCCCAAATTATGACATAGTTTTTGCCAAAGATTCACATAAGATTCACCCGCTTATTGCCGTGTGGAGCGCGAATCTACTGCCGATTTTGCAAGATTCGCTTGAAAAAGGCGACTTTAGATTGCAAAATATCATCGCCAAAGCCCACTCAAAGGCACTTGAATTTGACAAAAGCGAATTTTTTAACATAAATACGAAGGAAAATTATTTCACCGCACTTGAATTGTTGCGCAAACAAAATTTATGCGAATCACGCGCGAAAAATTCAAGCGAATCAATCCCAAATCACGCGCCTACGAACACTTTAGGATAGCATTATGCCAGATACTGACGAGCGCACCGAACTCCCTAGCGAGTATAAACAGCAAAAAGCCCGTGAGGAGGGCAATGTCAAAAAGAGCGCGGAAGTCATCGGCTTTCTTGCGCTATTATTTGGCTTTGGGGTGATTTTCGCGCTGTTTCCGTATTTGGCAAGGCGAATCAACAACATTTTCATCGCCGTTATGCACTTTAAACTAGATGATTTCACCGATAGCGGAATGCTGAATTTGGCGGTGTTTGTGATAAGCGAGAGTTTGTTGCTTGTCGCGCCCATATTTTTGGCTCTCATTTTGGTGGGAATCGCTGGAAATGTCCTGCAGTTCGGCTTTATCGTAACAATCAAAACTATAATCCCCAAATTCTCCAAAATCAATATGATAAATGGGCTAAAAAATATGTTTTCGCTAAAAAAATTGCTCGATGGCTTTCTAATCACGCTCAAAGTCGGCATAGCCTTGTGTTTGGGGCTTTTTGTCTTTATGAGTTTTATCAAAGAGTTGCAAAATGTGGCGTTTCTAAGCGTTTTTAAGCAACTTTTGTGGCTCAAAGATAAGGCGTTGATTTTGGCTGGGGCGTTGCTCGTGCTGTTTTTGTTTATGGCGATTGTGGATTATTTTGTCAAAAAACGGCAATACATTAACAGCCTAAAAATGACTAAGCAAGAAGTCAAAGATGAGTTTAAAAACCTGCAGGGCAACCCGCAGATTCGAGCGCGAATCCGCCAAACTATGCGCAAAATGGCATCGCAAAAAATGCTCTCAAATGTCAAAAATGCCAAAGTCGTCATCACGAATCCCACGCATTACGCGGTGGCATTAAATTTTAGTTTAAAAGAAGATATTTGGCCTACGGTTGTGGCAAAAGGCACGGATTTACTTGCTGTGCGCATAAAAGACATTGCAAGGCAACACAATATCCCAATCCGTGAGCAAAAGAAACTCGCCCGTGATTTATATCGCAGTGTTGAAATCGATGAGCAAATACCACCAAATTTATTGAATGCTGTAATCAAAGTGCTACAAACACTCGAAAGTGTCCAAAGAGAATATAGTCAATTACAAAGATAGATTCGCTTAAAGTTAGTGAATCATAGGTAATTTGCGAATCGCCAAAGAAATTCAGCCTTTTTCGTCATTGCAAGTAAGTGAAACGACATAGCAAAAAAATATTTTAAGCACCCAACGGCTATAATGCCAAAATTTTTAATTCAAATTTATTTAGGAAAAAGCCAATGATAAAACTACGAGAGGCCCTAAAACTACCGCAAGATAAGCTATTAGAGCTAAAAACAGAGATTGCCAAAAATGCCAAAGATTCGCCACTCAATGCCTATATCATCGATGAAAATTCGCTATGCGATTCGGGCGAATCTGGCAATTTGAGCGAATCT
>JBNMJF010000273.1:0-2471 GCA_050873665.1 Helicobacteraceae bacterium | reverse complement strand
CTCTGGCGAGGGGCTAAATATCGACTTTGCGGACCTAAATACCGTAATGTCATTTAAAGGGCTAGGGCTTATTGGCATAGGCGAAAAAAATGGCGAAGATTCAGCCGTAGAGGCAGTAAAAGAAGCCATCGAATCGCCACTCTTTGATAATGTCAGCATTAAAGGCGCAAAAGGCGCGATTATCCACTATATGATAAATGAAAAATACCCCACACAAGAAATAGCCACAGCAAACGCTATCGTGCAACAGCAATTAGACGAAAACGCATTCCTAAAGCAAGGCTGGACTTGGGATAATTCGCTAGAACCCAATCAAGTCAAAGTTACGCTAGTAATCACGGGCTTTGAAAAGGAAGTTTTGCAGACAATAGAGCAAGAGGCGGAATATTCCCTCCCCCAAGAGCCAAGCACTAGCAATAGCGGTGCGATGAATTTGAGAAGTAGTAGAGGCGGACGCACGGCAATGGTAGCTAATGGCACGAGAAATTACCCCGTAGATGGCGATGATATAGACGCACCCGTTTTCTTTCTAAATCAACAAGATTGAAAAGCCTACTTATAATCTGCCTACTTGTCATAGGCGGATTTTTTATCCTACGCGATTCTACGCCAAAGGGCATTTGCCCCCTAAATGGCACACATATTATCACGCTTGGCGATAGCCTTGCAAATGGCTTTGGTGTCGATGAAAATGATAGCTTTGGGATTCAGATTCCCCGCATTTTAGGCAAAAGCGCGATAAAAAGTGGCATTGATGGCGAAGTAAGTAGCGGACTTTTGGCGCGAATGGGTAGCGAATTGCAAGGCAACAATCTAGCTGCGATTATCATTTCAATCGGTGGCAATGACTTTTTGCGAAAGTTAGACAAAGCCACCACAGAGCGCAACATAAGGGCAATAGTCCAAAAAGCAAAGGCGAAAACCTCCTGCGTAGTGCTACTTGGCGTCCCTGATGGGATTTTGGGCGGACTTGCAGGTGGCGTATCGCGCGTATATTACGACATAAGCGATGACGAAGGCGTTTTGCTTGAATCAAGCGCAATGCCACAAATCCTAAAGCAACATTCCCTAAAAGTCGATGAGATTCACCCAAACAAAGACGGACACGCCATTATCGCCCAAAAAATCGCCGAGCTAATCAAAAAGGCAAAGTAAGCGATTCGCTAATGATTCGCATTCACAAACGATAAAAATTATTATATAATGCTTTGAAAAATTTACGCGATTTTAGCGACAAATTATCCAAATTTAAAGGCACACAAATGAGTGGTATTGATTTTAGCAAACTTTTAAAAGACAAAAACCTTAAAGTTACCGCGCAGCGAGTGGCGATTTTAGATGAGATTCACAAGCACGGGCATTCTAGCGTAGATGATATTTACGCGCTGATTCGGGGGCGAATCCCATCTGTTTCCCTTGCCACGATTTATAAAAATATCCTTTCAATGCAAAATGCAAACATTATCAAAAGTGTAAAAACGCCCACGCAAAAGCAAAAATACGAGATAAATAAAAAGCCACATATCCACCTGCATTGCAAAATCTGCGATAATTTGGAGGATTTCGAGGCGGATATGAGCGATTTTCGCGCCTACTGCGAGGAAAAAAGCGGATATAAAAATATTGATGACACTTCGATTATCTTTAGTGGAATCTGCAAAAATTGCCAAAAATAATTGTTAGATTCATAAAAATTTTTCAAATTTTGTGCTAATATTCCGCGTTTTAAATTTTTAGGGAGGTAGAAAAAATGAGAGAAATTGATTGTAGCAAAATCACGCAAAGCGTGGAAAAACTCTGCATTCAGGCTTGTTGTGTGCAGACAGATGATATAAAAGTGGCGTTTAAAAAGGCGCAAAGCACCGAGACTTCGCCACTTGGGAAAAGCATTTTGGATAAGCTGGTGGAAAATGGCAAGATTGCGGAAAAGACTTTTGTCCCTATCTGCCAAGACACGGGCTTAGCGGTGATTTTCGTAGAGATTGGGCAAGATGTGCGAATCGTGGGCGGATATATTGAGGACGCGATAAATGAAGGCGTGAAAAACGGCTATGTGAATGGATATTTGCGTAAAAGTGCCGTTGCTGAGCCACTTTTTGAGCGCAAAAATACCACAGATAACACTCCAGCCATAATCCACACGCGAATCGTAAAAGGCGATAAGCTAAAAATCAAAATGGCGGCAAAAGGCTTTGGTAGCGAGAATAAAAGCATTTTAAAAATGCTAGTCCCAGCCGATGGCATAGAAGGCGTGAAAAAAGTCTTTAGCGAGGCGGTTAGCTTGGCTGGACCTAATTCCTATGGTAATTGGCGTAGGTATCGGAGGCACTATGGAAAAGGCTGCAATGCTTGCCAAAGAAGCCGCCGTGCGCGAAGTGGGTAGCCACAATAAAGATTCGCGCTATGCGAAGCTAGAAGATGAGTTGCTAGAGATTGCAAACAGCTCTGGCGTGGGACCGCAAGGGCTAGGT
>JBNMJF010000272.1:0-2523 GCA_050873665.1 Helicobacteraceae bacterium | reverse complement strand
GCATATAAGCCTCCGTGTGCTATTTTTACCACAAATTTCGTCATTCTGAGCGTAGTGCGAAAGCGCGTAGCGAAGAATCCACGAATCCTAAAGCGATTTAGATTCGTTGCAATGCCACGCACTAAGGGATTATTTGCTATTTGCATTCTTGCTCTTTTTAGATTTTTTAGATTCGGCTTTGGATTCGCGTTTGGATATAGCCTTAGATTCGCGCTTTTTTGGGGTAGATTCGCTTGAAACTTTAGCGTTTTTTGCCTTTTTTGGCGCGGACATTGCGGAAATTTTGGAATCTTTAGAATCTTTAGCAGTGGATTTTTTTGCTTTGCTTTTTGTGGTGGATTTGGTGGATTCGGCAGATTTGCGCAAATCGCTTGATTTACTCGAATCTTTAGTGACTTTCACTTTTTTCACCTTTTTAGATTCGGCGGATTCGCCCTTTGATTCGCCTAAATTACTTGAATCTTTTGCATTTTTTGTAGGCTTTAGATTGCGCTTTAGCCGACTTTGCAACGCCTTGCCCTTGCTCTCCACCTCATCAAAACTAATGCTACTTGTCTCTAACGGCTCATTGAGTTTATCGGCGACTTTGAGGCTTTCAATCTCATTTTTTAGCCCTTCTAACTCGTTTTGCAACGCCGTTTTTGTCGGCTCTAAATTCGCAGATTCGATAATGTCATCTTTTAGCTTTAACGCCGAATCTTCAAATTTTTTCTTATATTCTAACGCATCTTGCTTCATCTCAGTGATGTGAATCTCCCTATCCAGCGTGTCTTTAGCGTCATTTATGGTTTTTTTCACGGCGCGTAGGAATTTTGCGATTTTCACAAAAGTCTGCGGCAATTTATCGGGACCCAAGAAAATCACCGCAATGATGGCAATTACAAGGATTTCACCAAACGAAAAATCAAGCATTTTGATTCCTTACGCGAGAATTAAAAAGCGTATTATATAGCAATTATCAACAAAAATTTACTTAATTGTTTCTTTTATGCAAAAAATTGTAAGATTCGCGCTTTAAAAAATCGCATTAAAAGGACAAAAATGTTTGATACGCTTACAAATTCATTTAAAGGCATTGTTAGCAAAATCCGCTTCCAAGACGATGACAAGGCGTTAGCGCGGAGTTTAGATGAGCTAAAAAAGATACTGCTTCGCAACGATGTCTATCACAAAGTCGCCAAAGAAATCATCGCGCAAATCGAGCGTGAGTGCAAGGAGGCAAATGGTGGCAAGGGCGGAATCACGCGCGATGGCTTTAGAAATGCCCTGGAGCATTCACTGCATAGCGTATTTAAGGGGAATTACGGCTTTACTTACGCGCCAAAACCGCCTACAATCGTGCTTATGGTGGGATTGCAAGGTAGTGGGAAAACGACTTCCAGCGCGAAACTTGCGAATTATCTAAAATTGCGCGGGAAAAAGGTGCTTTTGGCGTCTTGCGATTTGCAAAGATTGGCGGCGGTGGAGCAATTAGGGCAACTTGCAAAAGAAATTGAGGTGGATTTTTTTAATGGATTGGATTGCCACGATTCGGCTATGCCGAATCTCGCAATGACGGGTGCGGAAAATGTGGGCAAATCTAGTGGCGAATCTGCCGAATCTAACGCCGATTCACGCGAATCTACCACCAAAACCATTCTCCAAATCGCTAAAGACTCCGTAAAACTAGGCGTAGATTCGCTATATGATGTTGTGATTATCGATACGGCTGGGCGTTTGGCGATTGATAAAGATTTGATGAATGAGCTAAAAATGATTAAAAGCGCGGTAAATGCCAATGAGACGCTTTATGTCCTAGATAGCCTAAGTGGGCAGGACGCCGTGCGTAGCGCGGATACATTTAACCAAGAGATTGGCTTAAGTGGCGTGATTTTGAGTAAATTTGATAGCGATTCAAAGGGTGGAATCGCGCTCTCTGTGGCGCAACAAATCGGCATTCCTATTAGATTCATCGGTAGTGGCGAGAAAATGGCGGATTTGGATATTTTCCTACCCGATAGAATCACGGGGCGACTTATGGGCGCGGGAGATGTGGCTGGATTCATCGAAAAAACCACCGCTGTTGTCGATGAAAAGGAGGCAAAAGCCATCACCAAAAAAATCAAAAAAGGCACTTTTACCTTTAGCGATTTTCTTATCCAGCTTGAAAATATCAAAAAAATGGGCTCAATGAAAAGCCTCATCTCTATGATGCCGGGGCTTGGCGCGATGGGCGATGCGCTAAAAAATGTCGATATTGACAATTCGCGTGAGATTAAAATCATCAAAGCTATGGTAGCCTCGATGACGCCTAAAGAGCGCGAAAACCCCGATATTTTAAATGGCTCTCGCAGAAAGCGCATTGCTTTGGGCGCAGGGCTTGAAGTGAGCGATATAAATCGTGCGCTAAAGCAGTTCGAAACGGCGGCGAAAATGGCGAAGCAAATGACTTCGCCAAATGGCGTAAAAAATATTATGAATATGATTCAAGGTGCAAACCTTAACAAAATGAGATAAATTTGATATTATTTCATTTTTAATTTT
>JBNMJF010000271.1:0-2527 GCA_050873665.1 Helicobacteraceae bacterium | reverse complement strand
GAAATAAAGCGCATTGTAGATTTGCTAATCTATGCGAATTTGGGTGCGAAATATATTGTGATTCGCAATAAAAATTTCGCCAAAAAATGCCAAAAAATCGCTAATGAGTATTTTTTGGACGCCAAAATTTTGTTAGTGATTAAGAGCGACAAAGGCATCGAATCTGCCGCAAAGATGGGCATTGATGGCGTGATTTATGAAAATATATTGCGCGAAAAATAGAAACTTAATGTAGATTTTGCTAGTATTGCGCTTTTTAGAGAGGTGTCCGAGTGGTTGAAGGAGCACGCCTGGAACGCGTGTAACGAGCAATCGTTCGAGGGTTCGAATCCCTTCCTCTCTGCCATAAACTACATTTTTTTACAATCAAACTTTTTTAAAAAATCTTTTTTGCCCCACAAAAATAACCAAAAAAGCAAAGCCCTCTACCACAAAATTTTCGTAGCAAAAGGCTTGATATAGATTTAAATCGCGTTAGTATTTCAAAAAATACTCCGCGATTTTTTTGTTATCATTTGTCTTTGTGAGGGCTAACATTAAAAGCACCCTTGCTTTTTGCGGATTCAAATCCTCCGCCGAAATAAAGCCAAGTGCCTTGTCCTCATCGCTAACGGCAACAAAGCCAGATTTCACGCGCGAACTCACCGCCACTTTTAGCCCTTGTTTAAGTAAATCTTTTAGCACTTCTTTTTGTGCGGTGTGAATGCTTCCAGCCCCGCTACCTGCGACTACTATGCCTTTTGTGCCGTTTTCAAAAAGAGCCTTTGCCGCCACGCCTGAGCCGTCATTTGCGTAAGTGTAGAGTATATCGACTTTTGGCAAGCTTTTGAGTTTTGAGACATCAAATTCAGCTTTTTTGGTGTGCGCTTTGAGGTTGGCATTTTCAAAAAACACCTTGCCATCGACTATGTAGCCCAAATTTCCAAAGTCAAAGGCATTGACATTGAGCGTGTGCGTTTTTTGCACGCCTCTTGCGCCCAAAATCTTATCATTCATCGCCACCATTACGCCTTTGCCTTTGGCGTTAGGATTCGCCGCTAATGCCACGGCGTTGTAGAGATTTTTAGGACCATCAGCACTCATCGCTGTGGCAGGGCGCATAGCTCCCACTAGCACTACGGGCTTGTCGCTTTTTAGCACCAAATTTAAAAAGAATGCCGTTTCCTCCATAGTGTCCGTGCCGTGAGTGATGACTATGCCATCAACTTTGCTTAAAAGCTCGTTGCAACGCTTGGCGAGTTTGAGCCAAATTTCATCAGTCATATTTGAGCTATCGACATTGGCGATTTGTTCGCCCGTAATGTCAGCCAAATTTTTTAGCTCAGGCACGGCTTTTATCAGCACATCAACGCCCAAAACTCCCGCCGTATAGCCTGTGGTGGCTAGTTCGCTATCAGCACTTCCTGCTATTGTGCCACCTGTGGCTAAAATCGCCACCTTTGGCTTTGCCTCCGCCATACTCACTCCTAACGCCAAAATGGCGACTACATAAAGTAAAAATTTCCGCATATTGTAATCCTTTAAGATAAATTTGCGCTTTAAAACGCAAATGCGAGTATATAAAAATTTTGCTTTGGTTGCCATAGATTCGCGTAAAATTTGGTAGGATTCGGTGGGATTCGCTCTTTAGATTCGAGTGAGATTCGGGGGCGAATCTAGGCGAATCGCCTTTGGATTCAAGTAAGATTCGGGCAAATCTAGCGCGATTCAAGGGTAAAATCAAAGCCGATTCGCCACTAGATACACATAGATTCGCCTTTAGATTCACGCCGAATCTAGTGCGATTCGCCCTAATTTTGCTTAATCCTATCCAAATATCGTGCTTTTAGCTTTGTGGTGCGCTCTTTGGCGAGTTTTTGCATATCGCTTACTTCATCAAATTCATCGACTATTTCCTCGCCCAAAAGCGTCTCAATCACATCTTCAAAGGTTACGATGCCAAAAAACTGCCCGTATCTGTCCTGCACCACGAAAAATCGCTCGTTTTTTTGCATAAAAAGTCGCAAAAGATTTAGCACACTTAGATTATATGGCACGACAAATACAGGGCGGATAAAATCCGCTAATTCACGCGGTTTCTCACGCAATGCCTCTGCCAAAATCTCCGCCGTATCGACAATGCCAATAATCGTATCCTCTGCAAACACGGGCGCACGGGAAAATGTAAAGATATGCTTGGATTTGGCAATGTCTTTGATTTTATCATCGTATTTCAGCGAAAAAACCACGCTTCTAGGCGTGAGAATGTCGGTGGCTTGGTAGTTTTTAAGCATTAGCAGATTTTGGACTAGGTGCGTTTCTTTTTCATTGAGCGAACCGCCTTTTTTGCCTATCTCACTTGCTGCTAGGACTTCTTCGCGCGTGATTTTGCCTTTTTGTCCAAAGGACATAAATTTTATGATGATTTTTGCCACCCACACGAATGGAAAGGCGATTTTTAGCAAATAGTGGATAAATACCGCCACAAACGGCGCAAGGCTCTGCCAATAAGTCGCGCCGATAGTTTTTGGGAAAATCTCTGTGAGAT
>JBNMJF010000270.1:0-2623 GCA_050873665.1 Helicobacteraceae bacterium | reverse complement strand
GACAATAGTTGTGTTATCTTTGTCGATAGAGATTCGTCCGCATTGTCCTAAATCTTGGATTCCAGCACTCTCTAACGCCCTGCCTAATTCCTCACTGATGACTTGTCCGCCTGTAAGAATAGCTATATCTTTTAGCATTTCTTTGCGTCTATCGCCAAAGCCCGGCGCCTTCACCGCTGCGACATTTAAAACGCCACGCAATTTATTTACCACTAGCGTTGTCAAAGCCTCGCCCTCAATGTCTTCGGCAATGATTAGTAGTGGTTTGCCACTTTTCATAGTAGATTCCAAAAGGGGCAAAATATCTTTCATCGAAGTGATTTTTTTATCTGTCAAAAGCACATAAGGGCTTTCTAACTCGATAGTCATTTTGTCGCTATTGGTTACAAAATATGGGCTTAGATAGCCTCTATCAAACTGCATTCCCTCAACTACATTTAGCTCATCATCGATTCCTTTTGCTTCCTCAACGGTGATTACGCCATCTTTGCCGACTTTTTCCATTGCCTCTGCGATTAGATTCCCGATATTTTCATCGGAATTTGCCGAGATTGTCGCTACTTGCGCGATTTCTTTTTTGCTTTTAATAGCTTTGCTTAGCTTTTTTAGCTCATCAATAATCGCACTTGTTGCCTTATCCATACCGCGTTTGACTTCTACTGGATTCGCCCCTGCTGTGATATTTCGCAAACCTTCTTTAAAAATGCTATACGCCAAAACGGTCGCTGTCGTAGTGCCGTCCCCTGCTGCGTCTGCGGTTTTACTCGCTACTTCTTTGACTAGCTGTGCGCCCATATTTTCGATAGGGCATTTTAGCTCGACTTCCTTTGCCACGCTAACGCCATCTTTTGTAATCGCTGGTGCGCCGTAAGATTTTTGTATCAAAACATTGCGTCCGCGCGGTCCCATAGTTACTTTGACTGCGTTATTTAGTTGTTTGATTCCATCAAAAAGTTTATTTCTCGCGTTATCTGAGAATGTAATTTCTTTACTTGCCATTTTTTACTCCTTAAAAATTTAATTAGCCCAAGATTCCAAGTAAATCTTCGGCGTCTAGCACGATATATTCTTTGCCTTCAATCTTAATCTCACTGCCTTTGTATTTGTCAAATACAACCGTATCGCCGACTTTGAACTCGCAATCTTTTTCGATTTTTTTGTTAATCGCCTTGACTACGCCCACAAGTGGCTTTTCCTTAGCATTATCTGGGATAATAATGCCTGAGGTGGTTTTTGTTTCCTCCTCTACGCGCTCTAAGACTACTCTCTTATCCAATGGTTTGAATTTCATTTTTCGCTCCTTTATTACGAATGATTTTAAAAAATTAAGAGTTGTAAAAATCAAAAAAATGATTTTTAACTTAAATTTTAAAATTTAGCACTCTTAAAATTTAAGTGCCAAAATTGTATTAGCTTTTTTAGCAAATGTCAATATAAAAACGCAAATTTTTCAAAAGTTTATAGTAATAGACTAAATTTTATTGATTCAAGCGCAATAATTTTTCATTAGCGATTCGCTATCAAAGTATGAAATCGCATTTGGATTCAAACTTATTTAAGCATATTTCTTATAGAATCGCGGATTTTAAATAAAAAAGGTTACGCAAATGCAAGAGCAACAAGAGATTCAAAGCAATGTGCGAAAGAATCGCATTTTAGTCAAATTTTCTGGTGAAGCGTTAGCTGGGAAAAATGGCTTTGGGATTGACATTGAGATTTTGCGCTATATCGCTAAGGAAATCAAACTTTTAGTGGATAATAATGTCGAAGTTTGCATTGTCATCGGTGGCGGAAATATCATTCGTGGCGTGAGTGCGAGTGAGGGTGGAATCATTCGGCGCACAAGCGGGGATTATATGGGAATGCTTGCAACCGTGATAAACGCGGTGGCTATGCAGGAAGCGTTAGAGCATTTTGGTGTCGATGTGCGGGTGCAAAGTGCCATTGAGATTCAAGAGATTTGCGAGACTTATATCTATCGCCGTGCGATTCGCCATATCCAAAAAGGGCGCGTTGTGATTTTTGCCGCTGGGACGGGGAATCCGTTTTTTACCACCGATACAGCGGCGACTTTAAGGGCGATTGAAATTAGCGCAGATGCCATTGTCAAAGCCACAAAAGTCGATGGAATCTACGATAAAGACCCCAATAAATTCGATGACGCGGTGCTTTTAGATTGCTTATCCTACGATAGAGCCTTGCGCGATGATATTAAAGTGATGGACGATACGGCAATCGCGCTTGCAAAGGATAATAATTTGCCCATTATCGTTTGCAATATGTTTAAGCCGGGCAATCTTTTGAATATCATTGAGTTTCAAAAGGGCATTTATAGCATTGTGAAAAATTAAATTTTGAAAGGATAAAAAATGGATAGAATTGAGGATATTTTAGAAAAAGCGTTGCAAAGGTTAGATAACGACAGATATAAGCTATCGTGCTTTGTATTTAGTCGCGTAAAAGAGCTAAGCGATGGCGCAGAACCGCTTGTGCCGTTAGAAGTTACGAAGCATAAGTTATCCGACATTGCGCTGACAGAGATTGCGGAGGGGAAAATATCTATCGACCGTATTGACGATAGGAACTAGGGAAAATTCGTCTTTGGGCGCACCTTTCGCACTTG
>JBNMJF010000269.1:0-2628 GCA_050873665.1 Helicobacteraceae bacterium | reverse complement strand
TTATTTTATCCCAAGCGAAATCAGCTTTTTAAAGCCATTTGCCACGGATAAATCGCTCTTTTCGATTTCATCTTTTTTTACATTTAGCAAAAAGCCAGAAGTGGGATTTGGCGTAGTCGGCACAAACACAAAGTAGCTGTCCTCCAGCTCTTTGGTGATAAATCCCATAACCTTGTGTTCGCCGATTTTTATCCACGCCACGCCCAAATAATTGCTCGAATTTTTCGCGCTAAAAAGGTTGATAATCTCTTTGATTGTGGCGTAAATGCTCGATACTAGCGGGATTTTGCCTATGATTATGTCTAGGATTTTTAGGAAAATCGCCTCTTTGTTGCGCTCTACGACAATGCCAAGCGCGACAAAAAAGACAAACATTAGCACACAAATGATAATGGTGAAAATTAGGCTACCTTGCGTGATAGAAAAGATTGAATCCACGATTTGCGCGATAAAATTATATACAATCTTTAAAATCCACAGCAAAATAATAATCGGCAAAACGGCAAAAAGCCCTTTGAGAGTGTAATTTAGAAGTTTTTTCATAGAGTTCCTTTAAGTTGCGGTTGCAAATTTTAAAAGCGTAATTTTAGCAAAAATCTAACTAAAAATTATGCGATAAAATTTGTGGCAATTCGCCTTGCGAATCGTTGCAAATCTAGTGTGAAACTATGACATTTCGTCATTGCGAGACGAATCATAGATGCGCCGAAGCAATCTAAACCTTATCGTCATTGCGAGTGCGACAGCCCGAAGCAATCCATTTTTTATTTTTTGGATTGCCATGATTTTGCTTTCGCAAAATCTCGCAATGACGAATCTATCCTACGCCGTCATACTGAGCCTTTGAAAAAGGCGAAGTATCCATTTTGGCGAATCGTGAATTAAAAAAGCGATTTACTCACTTTAATTGAATTTGTGGTTTATTGATTCGCTTTTGGGACATTGATTCGCCAATTTGTTAGATTCGCTAGATTTGGATACTTCGCTACGCTCAGTATGACGAAAGGTTTGGATTGCTTTGGCGAATCTACGATTCGCCTCGCAATGACAAAATATTACAAATCCACGCTAAATTCGTAGCCGATTCGTGCAACGAATCGCAATCGAAGTAATAGCAGTGGAGGTTTTGTGATTTTTAAAATTTTTTGGATAAAACTAGACTTTAAGTCTGTTAATTCTTAAAATTTTAAAAAGTGCGAAATATGTGCCCAAAAACGAATTTCATCGATTTTGCCTAATTCGCATTGAGTTTAGCACCACCAATATCGAGCTAAAGCTCATACTAAGCGCGGCAAATAGTGGGATTATGAAACCCATCATCGCAAGTGGAATCGTAAGCAGATTGTAGATTATGCTAATTTTTATGTTTTGTTTGATTGTGGCGTAGGTTTTTAGCGCGATTTTGTGCGCCAAACGCAGACTTGCAAGGCTATCATCAAGCAAAACTATGTCGCTTGATTCGATTGCTATGTCGCTACCTGCGCCCATAGAAATAGCTATGTCGCTTTTATTTAGCGCGATTGCGTCATTTATGCCATCGCCCACCATTACGATTTTACGCCCCTCAGTGTGTAGTTTGTCGATAAATGCGCTTTTATCGATTGGGCTTTGCTCGGCATAAAATTCAGCGATATTTAGCGACTTTGCGATAGATTCAACCACCGCGAATCTATCGCCACTTAAAATCGCCACGCGAAAATTTGCCTTTTGAAACGCCGAAACCACCTCTTTTGCGTTATCTTTTAGCGTATCCTCCAAATCAAAAATCGCCACTAATTGCTTATTTACCGCATAGTAAAATTTTGTATGCGAATCGTTTTCGCACTCATTTATCGCCACGCCTAAATCCGCCAAAAAACTTTTATTTCCGCCCAAAAGCTCCAAATCCCCGCATTTAGCGATAATGCCTTTTTGTGGGATTTGCTTAAAGTCGCTAATAAGATTCGGCGAATCGGCGTTTAAATCCGCGCCCAAATATTCCGCAATCCCGCTACTTATCGGGTGCGTATTTAGCTTGGCAAAGGCGCATAAGATTCGCCTATCATATTCACGCATTTGCGATTCACGAATGACTTTGGGCTTTCCGTGCGTTAGCGTCCCTGTTTTGTCAAAAATAATCGTGTCGCTTTTGGCAAAACTCTCCAAAAACCGCGCTTCCTTAAAAAGCAACTTACGCTTATAAGCCTCCGTAATGCCGATAATCGTGGCAATGGGCGTGGCAAGGGCGAGTGCGCAAGGACAAGCGATAATCACTACGCTTACAGCGACAATCATCGCTTTTTCAAAATCCGTGTGCCACGCCCAAAACGCAAATGTCGCCACCGCGCAAAGCAACACAAACGCGCTAAAATGATACGAAATCGCATTTGCCTTTGTCTCAATGTGTGGCTTTTTGGATAGCGAATCTTGAATTAAATTTATGATATTATTTAGCGTGGAATCTTCAAAAAGGCGTGTGGCGCGATAATAAATGGTATTTTCTAAATTTATCGAGCCATAGATTAACGGGGAGTTTTGGCTTTTTGATTCGAGTGCCGATTCGCCTGTAAGCATTGAGCTATCGATAATCGCGCTTTGTGATAATAAGATGCCATCAATAGCGATTTTTTCGCCTGAGCGCACCATAAT
>JBNMJF010000268.1:0-2641 GCA_050873665.1 Helicobacteraceae bacterium | reverse complement strand
TCTATAATGCCTTTATAAATCCGCAATTCACGCAAAATCCGACTATCGCACTAACCAAAAACCGCGAATTAAGCCACTTTGACATAACGCCACTAATTTTGGATTCGCTAGGGATTCGCGCTGAATCGTTTGCCTTAGGGCGCAATCCGCTTTATGGTAAGTCGCTATTAGAGAGCGAATTTGACATAAATGGCTTTAATGCGCTGTTAGTGCAACGAAACAAAATCTATGATAGCTTTTGGGAAGTGAAAAATAACAAAGGAGCAAAAAATGACTAAAAAATTTGTGCTAATTTTAGCGGTGGCTTTGGTGGGAATGATAGGCGTAAGTGTCGGTGTGTATAATCACTTTAAGCTATGGAGATTTAAGGGAGTCGATTATGAACTTTATATGAAAAACTACCTTGAAAATCCCAAATGCGACTTTAATCCGCGCGTGAATCCAAATGGGGGGGGGCAGAATATAGATTCAGCCTTTAATTTCATCGCTCACGCAGGAGGCGGAATCATAGCAAATGAATCAAAGGGCGAAATTTTTGCCTACACAAATTCTAAAGAGGCGTTGCTACAAAGTATAAAAGAAGGTTTTAGGCTCATTGAGTTAGATTTGGCACTTGATAAAGATGGCGATATTTTCGCCGCGCACGATTATAAGCATTTCTATGGTATCACAAATGCGCCAAATTACGCGGATTATTTGGATTATGGTGCGTTTGCACCGCCAAGCAAGGACTATATCAAAAATGCGAAAATCTATGGGCGATTCACACCGCTTGATAAGGACGCAATCAACGCCATTTTTAGCGCGAATCCTAGCGTGTATCTCGTAACGGATAAGCTAAATGATTTTAGCGCGATTGAAAATCAGCTAAATTTCGGCAAGGATAGGATTATCATAGAGATTTTCGCCCTGCGCGATTACTTTAGGGCGCGGAAAATGGGCTTTAAATACGCTATGTTTTCTACTAGCGACATTGCCTTTGCGATTCGCCACAAAATCCATTTTATTGCGATTCATACAAGTGCGATTCAAAGCGAAAAGGGCGCAAAATTAGCGCGTGAATATGTGGAAAACGGCGGGTGCATTTTCGCCTACTCAAGCAACGAAGCAGGATTCATAAACGCACACAATGGCGAAAGTGTTAGCGCGATTTATACGGATTATTACGACATAAATAAAAATCAATGCAAATTGCGCAACAAAGGCAAATGTGGGACTTATTAGGGATTGTTTGTCGCTGGTAGGCGAATCAAATGCCGTTTTATTGTCATTGTGAGAATTTGTGTCAATAGATTCGTGTCAATCCAAAAAAATAAATAATCCCGTCATACTGAGCGTAGCGAAGTATCCAAATCACGCGAATTTAAATTGTGAGCGAATCAATATCCCAAAAGCAAATCAAAATAACCTCGCTTGGCGGATTAGAGTCTAGGGGTTAGATAGGACTCTACTTTTTGCAAAAGCAAAAAGTAGCAAAAACTTTTGATTCGTGGATAGATTCACTTAAAGTAAGCGAATCGCTTTTGATTCACGAATCGCCAAAATGGATACTTTGGGCTAAAGCCCTCAGTATGACGAATCATAAATCATAGAGTGCAATAGCAATGACTTAAAGTAACAATCTTAAATATTTTCGCTGTGGATTTTAATAGTTTTCGTGGCCGGGAGAGAGGGATTCGAACCCCCGGAGGTGTTACCCTCAACGGTTTTCAAGACCGCCGCTTTCAACCACTCAGCCATCTCCCGAGATGCGCATTTGTCGCATCACGCGCAAAAAATGAAAGTTTTGGAGGCGACACCCAGATTCGAACTGGGGAATCAAGGCTTTGCAGGCCCACGCCTTACCACTTGGCTATGTCGCCACAAAATCGTGGTGCTCGAAGCCGGACTTGAACCGGCACGGAAGCAATATCCGAGGGATTTTAAGTCCCTTGTGTCTACCAATTCCACCACCCGAGCTTTGATTTCGCATATAAAAAATGATGATTTGATAAAGGTTTAATTTTGGAGCGGGAAACGGGTTTCGAACCCGCGGCCTCGACCTTGGCAAGGTCGCGCTCTACCACTGAGCTATTCCCGCAAAATTCAGTTTTTTAAAATAAAACCGCAAGTTTATCTAAAAAAAAATAAGATTGCAATATATTTTTTGCGAAATTTATTTTTTGCGGTGGATTTTGGTGAATCTAATGCCAGATTCGCCGTTGATAGCGCATTTTGCTATCTGCAAAATTATCTTTATTGACTTTATACGCCCAATCAAGGACTTGCAAGGCGATTTGCTTTTTCATATAGTCAAATTTTTATCTCTAACTTTTTTTGCGCACATTGATTGAGAAACATATTCATTAGCGATTGATAAGGCACACCCTGCTTGTTTGCCATAGTCTTAAAATACTCTATGGTTTCGACATTAAGGCTGATTGAAATTTGCTTTTTTTGTGCTTTTTTGGTGTCTTTTGGCAAATCTTGCCCTGCAATCGCCTTTGCATAAGGATTTGGCATAGATTTTGAAAAATCATATTCTTTTTTCATAAAAACTCCTCGTATTGTTTTTGCTCATTTTGCGTTGCTCTGCGTGCTGAAATTATGCGAACCACGCCATTATCTTGCCTAAAGCAATGCACCACGACTAAGATTCGTA
>JBNMJF010000267.1:0-2653 GCA_050873665.1 Helicobacteraceae bacterium | reverse complement strand
GGGGAGACTTGCCACTCGCTTCGTCAATAGACAATTAGTCTTATTTCCTTGCTCGTGGCTACGCAACCCCGATTTCTCATCAAAAATACTTCCGCACTTGTCGCTAGTGGATTTATTTTAAATTCGCCTTTAGATAAGCATTTTGCAGATTTGTTAAATTTCGAGTGTTCGCAGACTTTAGTCTAGTCTCACACTCGAAATTTAACAAAAACTACAAAAGCCATACCGAAAATCCTTCCGTTGTCGTGGCTTTGCCACGAATCGGCTACGAATATAGCGCAAATTTGCAATATTTCGTCATACTGAGCGTAGCGAAGTATCCAAAGTGCGCGAATCTAAGCAAATAAAAATGCAATGTTGTAATAGTGAATCAAATGAATCGCATTTAGATTCGCCTAAAGTGAGCGAATCACCTTTGAAACCATAAGTCGCCAAAATGGATACTTCGCTACGCTCAGTATGACGAGATTTATTGTCTTTGTGGATTGTTTTGATTTGGTGTTGCCGAATACTCGCAATGATAGCATAATAACGCAATAACGAATCGTGTGGCGACATTTTCTCACAAAGCGCAAATTTACTTCTCTCTTCCGCGATTTATTTTTACGCCCAAATTTGATAGCTTTGCCTCGATATTTTCATAGCCCCTATCCAAATGATAAATGCGGTGGATTTTGGTTTTGCCCTTTGCCACGAGCGCGGCAAGGATTAGCGCGGAGCTAGCGCGCAAATCTGTCGCCATCACATCTGCGCCCCTTAGCTCACTCTGTCCGCTGATTTTGGCGATATTGCCGAGCAGTGCGATATTTGCGCCGAATCTCTGCAACTCATTTATGTGCATAAAGCGATTTTCAAAAAGTCGCTCTTCAATGATACTCACGCCCTCGCATTGCGTGGCTAACGCCATAAACTGCGCCTGCATATCGGTAGGAAAGCCCGGATACTCGCTTGTGCTAATCTCAAAGGCATTGCGTTTTTGCGCTGGACGCAAGGTAATGTTGCCAAGCGAGATTTCGCGCGATTCGCCCAAATCGCTATTAGATTCGCCACTAGATTCAACGATTTCAAAGCCAATTTCGCGCAGTTTATTTAGCACCGCGTCCAAATGCTTGGGCGCGACATTTTCCACCACAATCTCACTATTTGTAATCGCCCCCGCGCATAGATAAGTCCCCGCTTCGATTCTATCTGGGATTATGCAAATTTCTGGCATTTTTAGCAACTCGCCATCAGTCCCTACTATGTGAATCTCATCGCTCCCAGCCCCGCGAATCTCCACGCCACTTTGCGCCAAAACTTCGCATAGCTGGATTACCTCTGGCTCTTTTGCTGCGTTTAATATAGTCGTTTTGCCACGCGCTAGGGCGGCTGCCATTAGGACATTTTCCGTGCCTGTAACGGTGATTTTATCAAAGATGATTTGTGCGCCTTTTAGCCCACTAGGCGCGTTAGCTGCGATATAGCCATTTGCTATGCTAATCTCTGCGCCCATTTTCTGCATAGCCTTAATGTGTAAATCCACAGGACGCGCACCTATCGCACAGCCACCGGGCAAACTCACTTGACATTGCCCAAAGCGCGAGAGCAATGGACCTAAGAGCAAGATTGATGCGCGCATTTTTCGCACCATATCATAGATGACTTTCAAATTTGTGATATTTTTTGTATCTATTGTGGCTTCATTTGCGCCTAATTTCGCGCCATTTGAATCAAACGCATCTGACTTTGCACCTAGCATTGTTAGGATTTTTATAAGCGTTTTTATGTCCGTTACGCTTGGGAGATTCGTTAATCGCACTTCATTTTTTGCCAAAATACTTGATGCAATCAAAGGCAGTGCGGAGTTTTTCGCACCGCTAATTTTCACGCTACCCATTGTCGCACCCATATTTTCCACACCATAAATCTCTAAAAAATCCATCGCTCTACCCTTTTTTATGTTTATTTTGCTCTCTATATTTTAGGCTAACGCCGACACTATTTTCGATTTCTTTTTTAATGCTGGGATTTTTCGACGCCAAATCATCGCGGAATGCAGACGCCTGTTCCACGCTCATATAATCTAACATTGTGATATTTTGGATTAGCGTAAGCCACGCGTCCAAATTAGGCGAACCCTTATAATTATTATAAAAATTCGCGTAAAATTCCTTCATCACCGAATCCATAATTTCCTTTGCGCCACCGCTATTTTGCACTTGCTCAGCTAGAAAATATAGCGTGGTTTTGGGCTTTTTAGGCACTTTTGGCGCAGAGCTGAAAAATCCAGCCACAAGCAAAATCACAAAGACAAAAAGTAGCCCTACAAGCGCAAGTGCGTAAAATAAGATGATATAAGAGACTTGCAAGGCTATTTTGCCTTAGGATTTTTGGCTTTTGGATTCGCCGAATCCTTGCGATTTGCGCTTTTTGGATTCGCGCGATTCGCCGAATCTTTGGGGCGATTCACACGATTCGCCGAATCTAAACTTTTAGCAAAAAGCTCATTATTCGCGCGGACAAATCCTTCCACGCTACCGCAATCATAGCGAATCCCTTTAAATTTATACGCTAGGACGCGCGAGATTTGCGCTTGTTTATTTAGCGCGTCTGTGATTTGAATCTCACCCTTTTTATCTGGCTTTGTGTAGCGCAAAATCGAAAATATATCTGG
>JBNMJF010000266.1:0-2679 GCA_050873665.1 Helicobacteraceae bacterium | reverse complement strand
TATGGATTCCTTATGCACAAATCAAAGAACCAAAAGAGTTACAAATGAGATTTAATGAAATGTTAGAGGATTATATCGGTAAATCGAGAGAAAGGTTAAAAATGGGTTTGGATTTGACACACGAATCTAAGGGCGAATGTGGCGAATCTAAAGGTGAATCTAAAGTAGATTCGGGTGAATCGAGTGAATATAATGCTAAGCAAGGGGATTCAAGTGAATCGGCACACGAATATAAAGGTGAATCTAAGAGCGATTCGAGCAAATCAAAGCACGAATCTAAGTAATTCAAGGCAAATCTAGTCCGCGATGACTCTAAACTAGGATTTTATGTTTTAAAGGAGACAAAAATGTCGAAAATAGAACCAAGTAAGGTTTATGACTTTGTCATAGATAAAGTAAAGGCGATGAAGTCCCACGCGCAAAGCGTTAGCGATGATAGCGTTGGTGCGAGTAGCGATGAGGACGCAAGTGGCGAATCCAAAGCGCGAAAAGAGCAATTAGCCAAAGCAAGAGAGCTATTGCAGGACTTTGAATCAAAAGTGATAAAAAGCGCGGAGGATTATAAAAGTGTCGCGGAATTTGATACTTTTACCATTGCATTTTATGGCGAGACAAATGCTGGGAAATCCACCATTATCGAAGCATTACGCATTTATTTTGGCGAAGGAAGTAAGCAAAATGAACGCACGAAGTTTGATAAGTTTTGCAAACAATACAAGTGGTATAATGAGGGATTTTGGGGTAAAATACTTGCATATTTTAATCCAAGCCTTAAATCAAATGCGCTTAATAATCTTTTATATTCTAGCGATGGCGCGATTATCGGCGATGGTAGGAAGGATTTTACAAGGCAAAATCACACTTATCATTTTAGCCATAATGGCGTAGAGTTTGATATTTTAGATGTGCCGGGCATTGAGGGCGATGAAAAAGCCGTGATAGGCGAGATTTTGAGGGCGACTAAAAAGGCGCATTGCGTGTTTTATATCACGCGAAATCCACAGCCACCGCAAAAAGGCGATAGCCCAAATGGCGAATCCAAAGACACGCAACCAAAAGGCACGATTGAGAAAATCAAAGAGCATTTAGGCGCACAAACGGAAGTTTATAGCATTTTTAACAAATCCATTAAAGCCCCAAGTGCGCTTAGTGATTCAATCATTCAGCAAAGCGATGAAAACGGGCTAAATGATTTGGATAGCAAAATGCGCGATGAGCTAGGAGAGGGTTATATCGGGCGCAAAACGCTAAGTGCGTCGGTGGCTTTTTGTGCGCTTGGCGAGAAAATGCCAAATGTAGAATTACTAGATGATAGCGATTTGGCACAAAGAATAAAGGGCTTTGCAAGGACAAGGGATAAATTTATCAATGCGTATTCTAAAGATGAGCTACTAAAAAAGAGCCTATTTTTGGACTTTACAAATTTTATCAGCGATGATTTGGCGCAAAATGTAGGCGAAAAAATCAAAAAGTCAAACTTTAAAAAAGCACATAGCATCATAAGTGAAATGAGTGAAACTTTGAAAAAAATAAATGAAATCTATGGCGAGTTGTATAAAAAATGCAATGATGAAGTGAGGGATTCGCGTGAAAATTTAGAGCGCATTGCCAATGGTGCGAGTGGAGCTTTTGAAAGGGCTAGTGATGCCGTTGTAGATAAGTTTATCAGTGAGATAAGAGAGGAAATTTACAACTATATCAATCAAAATGTCAAAGATAGTGAATTTGAGGCAAGATTCAAGCGAATCATAGAAGATAAACAAAGTGTTTTAAATGACAAATTTCAAATAGCATTTGAGCAAGTAGAAAAATCTTTGCAAAGCGACATAGAGGTGGAGATAGAAAACTTTGAGAGGCGAATCAGCAATATCGCACAAGAATTTCAATCACTTAGCATAAAAAATAGCTTTGGTTCAAGCCTAAATATTGACATTGATAGCGGAATCGATAAATGGGGACTTGTTAGTGAGGGTGCTGGTGTCGCAGGATTGATAATTACTCAATTTTGGAATCCTGTCGGCTGGGTAGCTATTGCATTTAGCGTGGCTGCTATTGCTTTGGGTGCATATAAATCCGTGCGTAAGGCTTTTAGCGATAAGTATAAAATGAGCGAACAGCGCAAAGCAGTCGATGAAAATCTACGAAAAATAAGCAATGAAATTAAGGGCAAAACCTACGAATCTATCTCCAAGCATATTGATGAAAATATAGCACCAAATATAAACAAAATCGCAAAAGTGCTACAAGATAGCGTAGATAATATTAAAAGGGCAAGTGAGTATTTTAGGACATTGCGCGACAATGAAGTAGAGCCAAAAGCTCAACAAATCAAAAATGAAGGAGGGTTTTAGTAAAAATATTTTGTTTTTGGGTAAATCGTGGCGGTAATAAAATCAACAATAAGGAGTTAAAAAAATGACAACACAACAAGAATTTAAAAATCAAAAAGAGCAAGGACAAGCGGTTTTAGAAAAACTGCAAGGGTTTTTAGAGCAAGGGAAGGACTTTGAGCTATTTGGCATAAGCGTAGATGATAGCTTAGAAAAGCTACAAAAAGCAAAGGATAAAATCAACCAGCGTAAGCTAAAAGTCGTCTTTATCGGTGGCTTTAGCGAGGGGAAAACTTCTATCGCGTCCGCTTGGCTAGGCAAAGTCGTAGGCAAAATCGACAGCGCGGAG
>JBNMJF010000265.1:0-2723 GCA_050873665.1 Helicobacteraceae bacterium | reverse complement strand
TTTTAAGACAACGATTGAGAGCGAGTGGAATAGCGCGATAAAGTTTAATCTAATCGCCCCGCACTTAAATATCGAGGACAAAATCATCGCCGACATTGGTTGCAACAACGGCTATTATGCCTTTCGTATGCTACCTTTAAATCCGCGCAAAATTATAGGATTTGAGCCATCCGCATTTTGCAAAGCGCAATTTGAGTTAATAAATAGCTTTGTGCGAAGCGACAAAATCGCCTTTGAATCGCTTGGAATCGAGGATTTGGCGCATTATGACACAAAGTTTGATTTTATCATTTGTTTGGGTGTGATTTATCATCGCACAAATCCGCTTGATTGCCTAAAAATACTTAAAAACGCGCTAAATGTAGGTGGAAGCGCGATTTTGGATACGCTTATAATCGAATCCACCGATGAATCTATGCGCGATTTGGTGCTATCTCCACTAATTTATGCTAAAATGAAAAATGTCTATTTTATCCCAACCATTAGCGCGTTTGAAAATTGGCTTCACCGCACGGGATTTAGGGACATAGAATTGATTGCAACCAAAAAAACCACAACTGATGAGCAACGCAAAACGGCGTGGATTGATGGCGAATCTTTGGGCGATTTTTTGGATAAAAGCGATGAATCTAAAACCATTGAGGGCTATCCTGCGCCGATTCGCGCGTATTTTAAGGTTAAAAATTAAGGGAGGATTTTATGGCAGAAGAGCAACAAGAGCAAGAGCAGTATTTTGAGGAAATCCAAGAGCTTAGAATCTACAAAAAAATCAACCGCGAGTTTTGCGGTGAGCTAGTCCTCCCGCTAGAACGGGGACGCGCGGTGTAAAATTCACGCCAAGCGAAAAAATGATAACCGATGATAAGATGATAATCCACTATGGATTTATCTTTAATTCGGCGTCATTTTGCGCGATGGCTGCGGTAAATGAGCCAAATAGCATTATCATTTACTCAGAGGTGAAATTTCTATCGCCACTAGATTTGGGCAATGAAGTGATTTTCAAGGCAAATGCGATTCACAGCGACTTAAAAAAGCGCGAAATCAGCGTGGAGGGCTTTTTGTATAATATCAAAATTTTTGATGCGATTTTCCACATCGTGGTGTTTGACAAGCCACTCTTTGAGATTGATTTTAGCAAGGTGAAATAGGCGATTCGTGTGCATTTTCAACGCCAAATCAAATGCGAATCCCCCACGCCGTCATTGCGAGGCGAATCCGTAGATTTGCGCAAAGCAATCCAAAAATCAAAGCGAATCGCACCCCGCCCGTCATTGCGAGATTCGCATAGCGAATCGAAGCAATCTATTTATGTGAATCGCGAATCAAAGGCGAATCGCGGACTTTAAGCAAATCTAAATCAAAATAATTTATTGATTCACTTATTTATCATTATGCGAATCTACCTTTTAAATTCGCCCCCTATTGCCTTATCCTATCCAAATATCGCCTTTTTAGCGTTAAGGTGCGTTCTTTGGCGAGTTTTTGCATATCGCTGACTTCATCAAATTCATCGACAATCTCTTCGCCAAGTAGCGTTTCAATCACATCTTCAAAGGTTACGATTCCAAAAAACTGCCCATATCTATCCTGCACGATGAAAAATCGCTCATTTTTCTGCATAAAAAGGCGCAAGAGATTTAGCACACTGAGATTATATGGCACGACAAAGACGGGGCGAATAAAGTCGGCTAATTCACGCGGATTTTCGCGCATAGCTTCTGTGAGAATTTCACTCGTATCCACAATGCCGATAATCGTATCCTCCGCAAACACTGGCGCACGGGAGAATGTATAGATATGCTTGTGCTTTGCGATGTCTTTGATTTTGTCATCGTATTTAAGCGAAAAAACCACACTTCTAGGCGTCAAAATATCGGTGGCTTGGTAGTTTTTCAGCATTAGCAGATTTTGGACTAATTTCATCTCTTTGTCATTTATCGAACCGCCTTTTTTGCCTATTTCACTTGCTGCTAGGACTTCTTCGCGCGTGATTTTGCCCTTTTTGGCAAAGGACATAAATTTTATGATGATTTTTGCAATCCACACAAATGGAGCTGCGATTTTTAGCAAATAGTGGATAAAAACCGCCACAAACGGCGCAAGTCTCTGCCAATAAGTCGCGCCGATGGTTTTTGGCAAAATCTCCGTTAGATAGATTAGCGCGATGGCAAAGGCAGTGGAGGCGGCAAACTGATACTGCTCCCCATACAGCGCGTTTATCTCAATGCCAAATCCTGTCGCACTGCCCGTAACGGTGAATGTATTTAGCACCAAAATCGCGCCTTCTGTATCATCAATGTGGGATTTTTGATAGCGCAAATATGAGCCGATTTTTGGGTGTTTTTTGGCGTAGCTCTCTACAAATGACGGCGTTGTGCTTAAAAAAGTCGATTCCAAAATCGAGCAAAGAAAACTACACGAAATCGCCACAACGCAATAAGTGATAAGCAAAATCATCGCTTCCCCCTAGCGCCTTTGCAGATTGCCTACGCCAAGCACGGCATTTATCGCATCTTCAAGGCTTACGATTCCCACAAACTGCTTGTTTTTATCCACCACGCCTACCAAATGCTCCCTGCAAATCACAAAAAGTTTCAGCAACGCCATAACCTGCATATTTTCGCTAACTAATCGCATATTTTTGGCGATGGATTTTAGCGCGGATTCGCCCTTATTTGTGAGGTTTGACGCTAGGACACTTTGACGATAGACAAGCGAAT
>JBNMJF010000264.1:0-2754 GCA_050873665.1 Helicobacteraceae bacterium | reverse complement strand
GTTCTGGGGTATGCAATTTACGCCGTTTTCACACAAAACTGCGCTCGATGAACGCCCCAGTTCTATCTTGCTTGTTTCGCGTAAAAACGGCGCAAAGCCACACCGCCATTACTTCGATTGCGATTCGCCTTGCGAATCGACTACGAATCTAACGCAAAATAATAAAGATTCATCATTGCAAGGCGATTCATCGCCTTGCAATGATGAATCTCCCAAAATTTTCACCTTTATGCCCGGTAGCAGATTAAGCGAAATAAATCGCATTTTTCCCATTTTTTTGCAAGTCAAAGATGAGCTTAAAAAGCGCGATTCAAAGGCGCGATTCAACCTTGTCGTGCCTAAAAAGTTTGAGTTTAAAAATCTTAGCGAAATCTATGGCGATACAAGCGATTTTCATATCACTTTTGATGCGCACACAAGCCTTTTGCAAAGCACATTTGCCTTTATTTGCTCAGGGACTGCGACTTTGGAATGTGCGCTTATTGGGACGCCCTTTGTGCTGGGCTATCAAGGCAGGTGGATTGAAGCCTTTGTGGTGAAGCAATTTTTAAATATTAGATTCGTGGGGTTAGCAAATCTGCTTTATAGCCACATTGCGCCAGATTCGCAGTTTCACATAGAGCTTTTGCAAGAAAATTTGAACGCAAAAAATTTGCTAGATTCATATCATAATGCGAATCCAAATGATTTTTTACGCAAATCTTTGGCACTCCGCGCATATTTGAAAAACGGCTCTGCACGGGCTGTCGCGCAGTGGCTTTTAGAAAAATAAGCGCACTAAGCGTATATAAATAAATATTATGCTATAAAGCCTAAATTTTATTTAAAGGACATAGAATGAAATGGTTAATCGCATTGTTATTACTCGTGGCGTTGGGCGTTGGCGGGTTTTTGTATAAAGATATGCTTATCAAATACGCCAATGATTTTGGCATTCCGCAAATGCTTGGCATTGATTTATCGGCTTTGGGTTTGGTGGTGCAAGATTCGGCGCAAAATGATGAGATAGTGATTCCGCAAAGAGCGCAACAACCAGCTCCAGCGCAACCTAGCTTAAAGGCAAGTTGCGATGGCGGAAATGTCAATGATTGTCTAAAATTTGCCGATGAGCAAATGAAAGCAAATAAGCCCTTAGATGCGGCAAACGCGCTTGTAAAGCCCTGCGAATCTAAAAACAACAAATCCTGCGAGATAATCGCAAATATCTACAATGATTTGGCGAAAAAATATAGCGATGATTCCATTAGCTACTACAAACGCTCCTGCGATAATGGCGGATTGGACGGCTGTTATGGGCTTGGCGTGAAATATTTTCGTGGCGAAGTGGTAAAGCAGGATTTCAAGCAAAGTTTCGCGCTATTTAAAAAAGTCTGCGATGGCGGAAAAGTCGAGGGTTGCAACAATTTGGCGGTAATGTATAACAACGCAAATGGCGTGAAAAAAAATATCAAATTAGCAAGGCAACTTTTCAAAAAGGCTTGTGATAGCGGATATAAGCCAAGTTGCGCGAATCTAACCAAAACAAAATAAGGAATCTTTATGCAAAAAGAACCGATGACAGAATACGGCTATCAAAAGTTATGCGCTGAGCTAAAAAATCTAAAAGAAGTCGAGCGACCGCATATTGTGAAAGAAATCGACATTGCAAGGGCGCACGGCGATTTGAAAGAAAATGCCGAATATCACGCGGCGCGTGAGAAACAAGCCTTTATTGAGGCGCGAATCGCAGATTTAAGCGCACTTTTGGCAAATGTGCAAATCATCGACCCCGCGAGTTACGAGCATAAAAGCGTGAATTTTGGTAGCACCATTATTTTGCAGGATTTGGAAAGCGAAAAAGAGTTTAAATACACTATTGTAGGCTCGTATGAGAGCAACCCTGAAAAGGGCTATATTTCGTTCCACTCGCCTATCGCCAAAAATATCATTGGCAAAAATAAGGGCGATGAGGTTACCATAAAATTGCCACGCGGTGAGAGTGAATTTGAGATTTTGGATATTTTTTACGAGGAGATTAAGTTTTGAATCTAAAGGTTAAAAAATTAAACGAAAACGCCACGATTCCCGCATATCAAAGCGATGGCGCAAGTGGCTTTGACTTACACGCCTCCGAATCGCTAGAGATTGCGCCAAGTGCTGTGTGCGCGGTGAAAACGGGCTTGGCATTTGAGATTCCGCGTGGATTTGAGATTCAAGTGCGCCCTAGAAGTGGATTGGCGTTCAAAAACGGCATTGGTGTGCTAAATACGCCCGGCACCATTGATAGCGACTATCGCGGGGAAGTTATGGTGATTTTGTTTAATTTTGGCAAAGAGAAGTTTAGCGTTAAAAAGGGCGATAGAATCGCACAGGCGGTGCTATCGCAAATATTTCAGGCGAATCTTATTGTAAGCGATGAGTTAGATTCGACAGCGCGCGGAGAAAAGGGATTTGGAAGCACGGGAGTTTAGGGTGAGCAATTTATTTTGGGGTAAAGGCAATTTGTTCTGGGGTATGCAATTTGCGCCGTTTTCACACAAAACTGCGCTCGATGAACGCCCTAGTTCTATCTCGCTTGTTTCGCGTAAAAACGGCGCAAAGCCATACCGCCATTACTTCGATTGCGATTCGCCTTGCGAATCAATTACGAATCAGGTGCGAATCTGCAATAATCCGTCATTGCGAGGCGAATCGTAGATTCGCCGAAGCAATCCAAAATAATAATAAATCCGCGCGTAGCGCAACCTTGAAAGCGTCGTCGGGGGTGGGGGTGGG
>JBNMJF010000263.1:0-2762 GCA_050873665.1 Helicobacteraceae bacterium | reverse complement strand
TTGTAATAAATCGGGGATTCCTAGCCCGTCTTGCGCGTTGCTGAAACCTAGTCGTAGTCTATTTCCTGATTTGATTGATGATTGTGTTGGCATATTTTTATCCTCTACTTCCATAAGATAATATTTTGATGGCTCTTTTTTTTGGATTTGCAATTTTTGCGCAAAGCCACAAAAAATAGTCATCAAAATACGAAATTTCGCTTTTTTAAAAAATCTTTATTTGCGCGAATCTTTTTAGCCACGAATCACAAACGATTCGGGCTAAAAAACGCTTAAAGATTCAACCTAAAAGATTCGCCATTTTGGGCGCAAAAATAAGATTCGCCAAAAGCGACAAAACGCATAAATGGCGAATCTAAAAATCGCATTTATTTAATCTCTACTTTTGCACCAGCTTCTTCGAGTTTTTTCTTAATCGATTCGGCTTCCTCTTTATTTACGCCTTCTTTTAGCGTATGTGGGACTTGCTCAGTAGCGTCTTTTGCTTCTTTCAATCCAAGCCCTGTAACCTCGCGCACAACTTTGATGACATTTATCTTTTTATCGCCACTATCAGTGATAATAACGCTAAATTCTGTCTTTTCCTCCGTTGCCGCTGCGCCACCTGCCGCGCCACCTGCTCCTGCCACAACGGTTGGAGCTGCGCTCACGCCAAACTTTTCCTCAAACTCTTTTACCAATTCTGAAAGCTCTAATACGGAAAGATTAGAGATAAAATCCAATACATCTGCTTTTGTGATAGCCATTTTTTACTCCTTAAATTTAAATTTTAGCTAACTTCTTTTTGCTTTCTTAGATTATCTAAGCCTGTAACAAAATACCTTGCTGGTGCGCTCCATACAGATAGAAGCATACCGATAAGCTCCTCTTTGCTGGGCAATTTGGATACGGATTTGATATGATTGCTATCCACGACTGCGCCATCAAAGAAACCGACTTTTATAGTGAATTTCTCGCTATTAGTGTCCGCAAATTTTTGGACGACTTTTGCTAGAGCGATTTGGTCTTTGCCCCAAATAAAGATATTGGTATCTTTTAGGGCGATTCCCTCGACTTTGGCATTTTTAAAGGCGATTCCCGCAAGAGTGTTTTTAATCACTTGCACTTTGACTTCGCACTTTAATGCCTCGCGCCGTAACGATTCAATCTCTCTAACGCTAAGTCCCTTATAATCGCAAACGATAATGTTTGAATCCAAAAAGTGGGAACTAAGAGCATTCACAAGCTCGATTTTACTTTGCTTTGTCATATTTCCTCCTTTCAGACTGACCTATACAAGGACTTTTGGCCTACTCGCGCATAACGCGAATCTACCCAAAGAATTAAGAAAACTCCCTCGTAGTCTCAAGTCCCAAGATAAACTAAATATTTTAAAAAACTTTTTTTCAAAAAAACTTTTGCGCTTTTTGTGGGCGCATTTTGGCGTTAGATTCGCGTGAATCTAGTGCCGATTTTAGCCCAAAAATCCGCGAATCCTACTTAATATCCGCTAATTCCATCGAATCAATCTCTAAAGACGGACTCATCGTTAGCGAAATAGAAGTGCGCTTAATGTATTTGCCTTTCGCACTTGTGGGCTTTAGCTTATTTATCATTTTGATTAGCTCAATTAGATTATCCTTAATCTTTGCCGCATCAAAACTCGCTTTGCCAAGTGGCGCGTGAATATTGCCTTTTTTATCAACACGAAAATTCACTTGTCCGCTTTTGGCATTTTTCACCGCTTGGGCGACATCCATCGTAACCGTGCCGATTTTGGGATTTGGCATAAGTCCTTTGGGTCCTAAAATCTTACCGACTTTCCCCACCAAAGCCATCATATCAGGCGTAGCGATTACCATATCAAAGTTTAACTCGCCACCTTGAATGACTGCCACCAAATCATCATCGCCCACTATGTCTGCCCCTGCGTTACGCGCTTCATCGGCTTTGATGCCTTTGGCAAATACTGCTACACGCACTTTTTTGCCCGTGCCGTGTGGCAATACAACCGCCCCGCGAATCATTTGGTCAGCGTGGCGCGGGTCAACGCCCAATCTTATAGCAATCTCAACGGTTTCATCAAACTTCGCACTTGCCAAATCCTTAATCTTTGTAGTCGCGCTTGTCAAGTCATAAACCTTGCCTTTTTCTAATTTTGCGTTAAGATTTTCAATTCTCTTAGCTACCTTTTTCATCACAACTCCCTAATCAATTATTTCAACGCCCATACTTCGTGCGCTACCTAAAACGATTTGCTTTGCGGCTTCTAAGTCATTTGCGTTTAAGTCGTCCATTTTTGTTTTGGCGATGGATTCAACCTGCGCGTTGCTTAGTTTGCCGATTTTGTTTTTTAGCGGATTGTCTGAGCCTTTTTTGATATTTGCTTCTTTTTTGATTAAATCCGTAACGGGCGGTTTTTTGGTTACAAATGAAAAGCTCTTATCTTGATAGACCGTGATAATCACAGGGATATTGAAATCGCCCATATCTTTTGTCTTTTCGTTAAAAGCCTTGCAAAATTCCATAATATTTACGCCACGTTGTCCTAGTGCTGGTCCCACAGGTGGAGATGGATTTGCCTTACCTGCTGGGATTTGTAATTTTAACTCACCGACTACTTTTTTTGCCATTTTATATCCTTTCTAAAATTTATATAATTTTTTCAACCTGAGAATCTGGAATCTCAATAGGTGTATTCCTGCCAAAAATCGAAATATTTAATTTCAATTTGCGATGCTCCATATCATATTCCTCAACTGTGGCTGTAAAATTCAAAAATG
>JBNMJF010000262.1:0-2784 GCA_050873665.1 Helicobacteraceae bacterium | reverse complement strand
TAATTATCGTTAAGACAAAAAATGACACTAAAATCATATATTGAGACAATGCCAAAAAATTTGTTTATATTTTGTTTGCCTATTAAATAAATACGATGATAAGATTCTTTATCCGTTCCAAATGCCTGAGATTTGCACATAGTAGCTTGAATAGATTGTATATTGCATTCTTTAAAAGATTGAATAATATTAGAATCGATACATTGAAATTTATTGTGATAAGCACAGAACCCAAATAAAATTTTTAAATATCCAAAAATCAGCGAATCGTTAAATGGAATCATAAAATCATATAAAATCAATGGTTGTTTTATGATTTCTTTTGTTATCTGTATATTAGCTGGTTTGTCAGCAAACTTACTATTTACACATTCCTTACATTGTCCTATAAATAAATCACAATCTTTATCATCAGTGAAAAACCCACTAAATTGTATTTGCTCTTTATCGCCATTTTGTGTAATTATTGGCTTAAATGGCGTAGTAATTCTATTATTTGGATAAATACAAACCTTTTGTCCACAAAGATTTACCACAATTTTTTGATTTAACTTTCTGTCTCTTATGGGATTTACACCTATATTGAATGGTGCAAATATTTTAACCAAATTGCTATCTATCGTCTCTCCCATTTTGCTATTACAATTTTTACATAATATGTCATTTGATTTTAACTTTCCGCCCAAAGCATTTGGGATAATATGCTCTAATGATTTATTGCCATAGGTAAGTCTTTGTCCGCAAAAGTAGCAAATTTTTATCATTTAAAATCCTTTTGTCATTTTTTTGATTGTGATTTTAAATAAATTATACATTATTTTTTATAATTTAATTTTTCGCTATAATTTCGCATTTGATTTAGCGATTCGATACGAATGGCGACTAAACTTCAACGCGGGGGATTTATGAGAGGATTTAAGATTTTTACGGGCAGTGCGCACCCTGCATTTGCTAAGGAATTGGCGAAATATTTGGATATTGCGCTTTCAAGCGCGATAATCAATCGCTTTAGCGATGGCGAAATCAATGTAAAGATTAGCGAATCGGTGCGTGGCAAGGACATTTATATCATTCAGCCCACTTGCAAACCCACAAATGACAATCTTATGGAGCTTTTGATTATGGTAGATGCCTTTAAGCGCAGTTCTGCGAATAATATCAATGCTGTGATTCCATATTTTGGCTACGCTAGGCAGGATAGAAAAGCCGCGCCACGCGTTCCTATTAGCGCAAAACTCGTGGCAAATCTCTTGCAAAGCGCAGGTGTAAATCGCGTGATTACTATGGATTTGCACGCAGGGCAGATTCAGGGCTTTTTTGACATTCCAGTAGATAATCTTTATGGCTCGATTGTGTTTTATGACTATGTCAAGGCAAAAAATCTTAAAAATCCTATCATCGCATCGCCTGATATTGGCGGAGTAGCGAGGGCTAGGCACTTTGCGGGGCATTTGGGATTGCCCTTAGTGATTGTGGATAAAAAGCGTGAGAGGGCAAATGAAAGCGAAGTGATGAATATCATCGGCGATGTGCGGGATAAAAGCGTGATTATGGTTGATGATATCATCGATACGGCGGGGACTATGGTAAAAGCTGCCGATGTGCTAAAGAAAAACGGCGCGATAAGTGTCATCGCGCTAGGCACACACGCGGTTTTTAGCGGAAATGCGGTTGAAAAAATCGAAAATGGCGCGTTAGATGAAGTCGCTGTGTCAAACTCAATCCCTTTTGAAAATACTAGCAAAAAAATCAAAGTCCTATCCGTAGCACCGCTATTTGCGGAAGTAATGCGCCGAATCTATCATAACGAAAGCGTAAATTCGCTGTTTTTATGACTAACGCAAATAATCCGTCATTGCGAGATTCTGCGCTATGCGCAGAATCGTGGCAATCCACAAAAAAAAGCAACGAATCCACGCTTGAATCCACCCGCCTTGATATATTTTTGCACCAAAATCATTTCACACAATCCCGCAATCAAAGCGTAGAGCTAATCAAAAGCGGTAGCGTGTCCGTAAATGGGCGCATTATCTTAAAGCCATCGTTTTTGGTGGCGCACTCCACATATAAGGCGCAAAATCCACGCATTGAGATTCTAAAAAAAGACATTTTTGTAAGTAGGGCAGGGGAAAAGTTAGATTCGTTTATTAAAGCGCATAGCTTGGATTTGCGCGGATTAAGCGTCCTTGATATTGGCAGTGCGAAGGGAGGATTCGCGCAAGTCGCGCTAAAATACGGCGCAAAATGCGTTACTTGCGTTGATGTGGGGAGCAATCAGCTAGATTCGACTTTGCGTAATAATCCAAAGATTTTTGTTTATGAAAACTGCGCCATTGCGGACTTTAAGAGCGAAACGCGTTTTGATTTTGTCCTTTGCGATGTGAGTTTTGTGTCGCTAAATCACATTTTGCCCGATATTAAGCGACTTTGCGGGGACAAAGCGTTGCTACTTTTTAAGCCACAATTTGAAGTCGGCAGAAACGCAAAGCGCAACAAAAAAGGCGTGGTGGTGGATAAAAGCGCGATTTTAAACGCGCTAGATTTATTCATTGCCACACTAGAAGCGAATAATTTTAAGGTTTTATGCGCCGAATCTTGCGTGATTAAGGGAAAGGAAGGCAATGAAGAAATTTTCATCTATATCCAAAAATAAGCGCGTTACAAACATTACGATTGGCAAGTTTGATAGCATTCATCTAGCGCATAGAGCGTTGATTGAGGCTTTGGATAAGAATGGCGCGGTGATTATTATCGCATTTAAGGGCGATTCAAGTAGCACAAATC
>JBNMJF010000261.1:0-2826 GCA_050873665.1 Helicobacteraceae bacterium | reverse complement strand
GTCCCCGCCTTGCCAAAGCTCATCGCGCCTATGCAGATTTGTGAAATCTCAATGTCTGTGTGCCCTACCTTGACGAAATTAACGCCGTTTTTTGTTTTTGTGATTTTCATTGGTTCTCCTTCTTGTGAATTATCAATTGTGCCACTTGCCATTAGTGGCAGTGTGCTTGTTATTATCGCCACGCTAGCGAGTTTTGCCGTATCGCTTATAAACTCGCGCCGTTTTGGATTATGCGAATCGTGCTTTGTGTCGCGTGATTCGCTATGAATCTCTTTTTTCATTTTTCTCCTTTCAAAATCAAAAATTGCGTGGCAAAAACCACAAATGAAATTATAAAAGATGATAGCTACTATCTGTCAAGGGGGATTCGCAAAAATTTTTGTGAAAATCTCAAAAAAATAGATTCGCCCACTTTTATGCTGACTTTTATAACACCGTGTAGCCACCATCGATTGCTATGGCTTGTCCTATCGTAAATTTACCATAATCGCTGCATAGCCACAGCACCAAAGCCGCAATCTCTTGCGCTTTGCCCATTCTGCCAAGCGGAATCGCCTCAATCACATTAGCCATATGTTGCGGAAAATCTTTTATCGCTTGTTGCACCATTGGCGTATCGCTAGTCCCCGGACAAATTGCGTTAATAGTAATGCCATTACGCGCATATTCAAGAGCAGCGCATTTTGTAAGCCCTATGACGCCGTGTTTAGAAGCAGTATATGATGATACACCTGCCAATCCTACTAGCCCACATTGCGATGAGCAATTTACAATAGCACCGCCACTATTTTGCTTTAGCATTTGCGCTATTTCATATTTCATACAATTCCAAATACCACCAAGATTCACCGCCACCACTCTATCAAAATCTGCTCTCTCAATCTCTGCAATACCAGCGGTAACTCTGCCGTGAATGCCGACATTATTATAAGCACAATCTAATCGCCCAAATGATTCAATGGTTTTTTGCACTAAATTTTTCACTTGCTCTTCACTTGCGACATCGCATTTCAAACAATCCACTTCCAAGCCTAAATCGCGCAATTCTTGCGTGGATTTCTGTAAAAGTTCCTCGTTAATATCTGCAAGCATTACTTTTGCACCAGATTGCGCAAATGCTTTGGCGCATTCCAAGCCAAAGCCACCAGCCGCACCTGTAACAAGGGCGACTTTATTATCAAATGATATATTCATATACGACATTTTGTATCCTTTACTTCATATTTCTCAGCTTTGCTATGTCCTCATCAGTGCGATTTCCGTGAATAGTGATTTTATCTAGCGCATTTTCAATCTCGCGCATTTCATCTGCGCTTAGATTGATAAGAGCGGCGCGTTGATTTTCCTCTATGCGCTCAAATTTGCGCGTCCCCGGAATCGGCACTATAAATGGCTTTTTGGCTAACAAAAATGCTAGTGAAATCTGCGCCAAAGTCGCATTTTTCGCATCTGCATAACCTTTTAGCATATCAAGTAGGGCTTGATTCGCCTCTACATTTTTCTTATCAAAGCGCGTAATCACACGGCGCACATCATCGCCACTATAAACGCTTTTTGCATTGTATTTACCCGATAAAAAGCCACTTGCCATAGGGCTAAAAGCCACGAATCCAACGCCTAATTTTTCACATAATGGAATAACATCTTTTTCAAACATTCGCTCCATTATGGAGTATTCGCTTTGCACTGCGCTTACTTTTGTAACGGCATTTGCCTTTTCTAACTGCTCTGCACTACATTGAGAAAGCCCCCACGCACGGATTTTGCCCTTTTTGATAAGTGCGCCCATAGCCTCTGCCACCACTTCAATGTCGGCTTGTGGCTGAACTCTATGCCAATAATATAACTCCACAATGTCGGTTTTTAGCCTTTTAAGCGATGAATCTAAGTGTGATTCGATAACTTGCAATGTGCTTTTGGGATTAAAATTTTCTAATTCTTGTGGTGTAAAGGTGAATTTTGTCCCTATGACAACCTTATTGCGAAAGCCACTTATTGCCTTGCCAAGCAGAGATTCGTTGTGTCCTCTGCCATAGCCTTCTGCTGTATCGAAAAAATCGCAACCCAATTCAAAAGATTTGTTGATATAAGCAATCGAATCGCGCTCACTTGGTAACGCACCATATCCGTGGCTTAGCCCCATACAGCCATAGCCGATTGCGCTGACTTCTAAATCACGCAATTTGCGCTTTGGTAATGATAGAGTTTGCATTTTTGCTCCTTTTGTTGAATTTGTGTCTTTTGCCATTAGTGGCAATGCGCTTGTTATCATCGCAAGTCCTGCAAACTTCGCCGAATCTATAATAAATTCTCTGCGCTTTGAATTTGTGGTATTTTTCATTTCTCTCCTTTTTGAAACAATTTTTTTTATAAATCATTGTCGAATCCACCCCCGCGATTCGCCAAAAAATTTGCGATATTAGGGGTAGATTCGCGCCTTTTATGCTTTATAATTTGCCAAAAAGCTCACAGATTTTGGGTCTCTATGGTCGATAAATAGCGTTTTGCCTGTGTCAAGTTTGGCGATTTTTGCCTTATCATCGGCATTTAGTTTGAAGTCAAACACAGCGATATTTTCCTCCATTCGCGCTTTTCGCGTGGTTTTGGGAATGACGATGACATTGCGCTCAATGAGCCACCTCAAAATCACTTGCGCAGGGGTTTTGCCGTATTTATCGCCAATAGATTTTAGCACTTTATTATTAAACATATCGTTTTTGCCCTCTGCGAAACTCGCCCAGCTTTGCACCGCTACGCCCAAGTCATTGTTTATTTTTTGCTCATCGACTTTTTGGAAAAATGGGTGCATTTCGATTTGATTTACCG
>JBNMJF010000260.1:0-2852 GCA_050873665.1 Helicobacteraceae bacterium | reverse complement strand
GATATTAGCTGTGCCTATTTTGTCTATCGTATCTATTTTTTTAAAGTCTATTTCAGCTTTTCCACCTGTTAGTTGTATGTTGCCGTTGTTTGATGGCACATTTGTTTCATTGCCATTTTCATCTGTGGGCTTACAATTTGGTTTGCTACTTGCGGTAACAGAATTGCCGTTGCTTGTAATGCCTAGCGTGGTTACTTTTAGGACTGCTTTCATCGCGCCTATTTTATTGTCCTCATTTACGCCAGCATCTATACCATTTGCGACATTTTTTGCGCTAATATCCGCTAGGCTTATGTTAATCGTATCGCCTATTTTTATGACAGGTCTTTTGTTTATGTCGTTTTTCCAATTTATCGTGCCCACTTTTGGTGCTTCGATTTTGCTTTCTATTACACCGCCATCTTTTGAATATGACACTTTTTCGCTACCTTTTAGCAAATTTATTGATTTGACTTTGCCATCTTTGTCTTTAAATACCGCACTTATATTGTTAAACTCATAGCTATGTGGCGCGACAAAAAATTCTGTCTTCGCGCTAAGGTCAGGCTTATCTAGCTCAGCTTTGGATTTGCCTTTGCAAGTTATGGTATAAGTTCCACTTTTGGCACTTGCGCCTACTTCTAGTGGCTTATACTCCCATTGCCATTCGTTGTTGTCATTTGCCGCTCTACTAGAAAATAGATTTGCAAATCTCGCAAGTATGCCCGATGATTTTGCTTTTGCGCTTACCCTTTGTGGGCTTGTTTGCTGGGATGCGGTTTTGCCATCTTTATCTGTAACTGTGCATTCTGTTATGATGGCATCGGCATCTTTGTCATCTGATTTTGGTATGATTTTAAACATATAGCTACTATAACCTGATATTCTCGTATGGACAAAAGATTCATCTCTAACCGTATTGTCATCCTTGTCTTGGATAATGATATTGTTTGCTACTTTTTCTACTTCTGGCGCAGTTGTTGAGTTTATCGCATAATATGGAGAGCGACTACAAGGTCCCTCTACACTATAACGAAATCCTAGCCACGAACTACTTTTCATAGCAAATTCTTTGAATCGCACGGTTTGTCCGCCTTGATTGTCATAAAATGCTTTTATATCCGCACTTGAATCTTGCGGAAAAGGCACATAGCAAAATCTTATTATTGATTTGTCGCCACTATTATTAGAGTCAGACCATTCTACAAATTTCTTATTGCAATCCGCTTCATTGTCGCAATTAGGTTTATAATAATATCGTTTGCCTGTCGTATCCGTGTCGCAAAGGCTATTAGCCACGACTTTGCCTTCGTCCATATCTACGCATTTGGCTATTGTGTGAAAATTATTGCTTTTTTGATTTTTATCAAAAGCATCATATTCAAGCGCACAAAAAGTATAAGTATCTACGGGGGTTGCGCTACCTAAATCCCCATAAACAAACGGATGTCCATCGTATAGAGAACCCCAATTTATACTACCAAAATTCTCACTTTTAGCGGTAACTTCACAGCCTTGATACTGACAGTATTGTTTGCTACGCTCTGTCTCTTGCACTTTGCTCGGGTCTGAACCTGCCACTATTTTCCCATCTTTGTCTTTTTTGTAGCCTAAATTGTAGCTCCACTCCCATTCTTTTTGGTTATATTTCCATTCATACACGCCGTCTTTGCCACCGTCCTGACAATATACACCAGGTTTTGGCAGACAATAACCTTGTTTGTTTCTTGCATTAGTATTTTGAGATTTTCCTAAATATTTAAAGCAACGATATACAGCACCCGTGCATTTAACATCTTTTGCGCCACAATTACGCGTAAATTCGTCTTTTGGGAAATTTGGGTCTTGTGGATATACAACATCTTCGCTACCTCCGCCTCCGCCATTAGCAAATGCCATAGTGGCGAATCCAAACGCGACAACAATCGCAAAAAATAATCTACTAATCATCATAAATCCTCCTTTGCATTCAAAAAAGTCTCGTATTATATCGCAAAAATCCAAACAAAGTAAATATTTTTTAAATTTTTTTGAAAATTTTTGTCATTGCGAGATTTTGCATAGCAAAATCGTCATACTGAGCGCGTAGCGCGAAGTATCCAAAACACGCGAATCTAAAAGATAGATTCACATAATGATAAACAAGCGAATCAATAAACTAAATCATAGAATCCAAAACCACAAATTCACATTTACAACATTCACGCGAATCTAAAATGCAAACGCCGTTTGCTTTGGATTCTTCGCTCACTTCATTCGCTCAGAATGACAAAGTTTTATTACCACAAGACAAACGCGCTTTACATTCGTTCCAAAACTTCCTCGCATAGTCCCTTAAAGTCGCCCTCCACTTTTACGCATTCGCTAAATTCCGCTTTTGCGCGTTTGTTGTTGCCTAGCTCATAATACGCCGAACCACGCAAATAATGCGCCTTTTGCGCTTCGGCACTATTTGCATTATGGAGATTCGCCAAAACTTTTAGCATTTCGCTAAATCGATTATCACTAAAAAGCATATCAGCATAGCTTAGCTCCGCAAAGGGCGAAAATTCATAGATTTTGTGCGCTTTTTGCAGGGCAATCAAATCTTTGGCGTATTTTTCCACCGCGATATTGTCATTGTCATTTAGCGCGTAAGTCAGCATTTCCTTATATAGCGGGATTAGCGCACGATTTTGCGGGGCGAATCGCACTAGCTCGTTAAAAACGCTCATCGCTTCATTTTTGCGCCCCAAATTTACAAGCGAAAAAAACAGCATTTCACTGCACAAACCCCGCGCCACTTCAAAGGCAGGCGCGCCAAATAGGCACTCAAAAAGCTCACTGGCATTATTTGTAATCACGCGCGATGCGTTATAATAGCGCATCATCTC
>JBNMJF010000259.1:0-2864 GCA_050873665.1 Helicobacteraceae bacterium | reverse complement strand
ATCTATGATTCGCCTCGCAATGACGAGAGAATAGAGAGATTCTACTTTTTGCGAAAGCTAAAAGTAGCAAAAACTTTTGCAAGGATTCGCACTTCGTGCGGATTTTATATTAAATTGCCCTACTCCGCTCCACTTGGCATAATCGCGGTGGTTTTTTTCAAGCGCGAAGTGTCAAAATGCGTGTATATGCGCGAAGTAGCAATGCTAGAATGCCCCAAAGCCTCCTGCACTAGGATTAAATCCAAGCTCTTTTGATATAGCAAAGTCGCAAAGCTGTGGCGCAGTAAATGAGCCCCGTTTTTCTCCTTGCGAATCCCTGCAAAACTAAGCACATTTTCCACCACACGGCTCACATAGGCTTGAGTCAAAATTCTGTCCTTAAAGTTGCAAAAAATCAAATCACTTTTTAGATTCATCGCGCTTTTTTGGCTAAGCCACGAATCTAGTAGCTTTACGATATGCCGTTTGAAAATCATCACAATGCGCGGTTTATTGCCCTTGCCACGCACTTGCAAAATGAAATACTCGTCCTTTTGGCTAATGTCCTTTTGTCTTAGATTTAACGCCTCGCTCACGCGAATCCCTGTGTATAAAATCATCTTTAAAATCAGCCGATTGCGATGAATCGTCTTATCGCTAAAAGGAAACTCATCGATTGCGCTAATAAACCGCGCCACCTCGTTTTCATTCAGGTAAGAAGGCAGTTTCTCGCCACTTTTGCCACGAATATCGCCGATATTTTTTAGCTCAATGTTGAAAATGTAGCTTTTGCCCTGCGTATCCTCGTTGTGCTTGTCGATAAAGGCGAAAAAGCCGATGATTGCGATGCGGTAGTTTTTCTTACTCGCATTGCTAAGCGAAGCGCACTCCACAGCGATAAAATCGCGCAATTTTTCCTCATCAATCTCGCGCATACTTGCAAATCCAAAGCCTTGCAGGTAGATAAATAGCTTGATAAGGGGATTTGCGTAAGTATTTATGCCAATAAGCCCGATATTGCGCGTTTTTTTGGCTAGGATTCGCAAGTCGCTAATATTTTTTATGCCAAATCGTAGCTCTTGCAAAATGCGATTGAGCGCCTCTTTATCGCGCACATTGCGTGAGCTAAGGCTTGTGATTTTGGAGTGTAAAAATCGCTCTATCCAAAAGAGTAGATTTTCATCAAAGCTATCCTCGCAATCAAGTTCGTAGCGCATTTTATGCCTTTGTCGTGGATTTTATTTTGCGTATAAATCGGCGAAAAATTAAAATCTACGCTAGATTCGTAGCCGATTCGCAAGGCGAATCGTAATGGTTTTATTTTTTTGGATTGCTTCGGCGATTCGTGCGAATCGCCTCGCAATGACGAATCTTTTTTAGATTCAAGAGATTCGCGCGGAAGTAGCTTTAGGCAAGTTCGTGGGTTTTCAAGCACGAAACTGCGAAATAAGACTTGGAGTCTATTGAGCAGTTGAGTGCGCCGAATCCCGCGAAATTGTCAAAGATACAAACGCGCTTAATACAAAATCTTATTTACGGATTCTATCACCTCATCAGGCGTAATCAACTTCATACAATTATGATGCCCTAACGGACATTCCCTCTTTTTACACGGCGCACAGGGCAAATGCTTATCCAAAAGCACCGCATTATCCACCCACGGCGCAGTTTCTTTTGAGTTTGTCGCGCCAAATATCGCAACAAGTGGCACTCTAAACGCCGCTGCTATGTGCATAGGACCGCTATCGTTGCTTATGAAAATATCCATAAGCGCGATATAATCGACTAATTCCGTGATTGTAGTTTTGTGTGTGAGATTATGCAAATGCGGATTTTGCGCGACATTTGGGGGCAGATTCAAACTATCATTGCCAAAGATAAACACCGCGCAGTCATTTTTCAAAAAATGTGAGATAATTTCCACAAAATACTGCTCCTCCCATCGCTTCGCACTTCCATACGCCGCCCCCGGATTTATGCCGATACATAGCTTATCATCGTTTTTAAAGCCCTTAATCGCACGATTTTGCAATTTTAATGGCGTGGATTCGCGTAAATGCGAATCCATAATTTTTATAAGTTTTTTGCCACAAATTTCGTTAATGAGATTTAAATACAACGCCACTTGGTGCAATCCTCGCACAAACCATATCTTTTTATTTAGCAAAATCCCACGCGCATTTTTTGCGTAGCCTACGCGAATCTTTGCGCGTGTGAGATAAATCAACAGCGCAGAAAAAAAGTGATTTGTGAAATCCACCGCAATGTCGATTTCGCCCACTTCTGCCACAATCTCACGCGCAAAGTTTTTTGTCGCTAAAAAGCGATTTTTTAGATTATTTTTGCGCCCGTTTTGCGCTATTTTAGTCGAATCTACAAAGATTGTCTCCACGCGCAAATCCCTTGCATAAATCCCACAACTAGCCTCCGTGCCGATAAGGACAAACTTCGCATTTTCAAAATGCGCCTTCAATAGCTCAAAAGCTGGGCTTATCATAACCGCATCGCCTAGCCAATTTGGCAATCGCAACAAAATCCTTTTAGCATCTTTCATCAAATCCGCTCCATTCAAATCACAAAAAATTTTTAAGATATTTTAGCTAGAATCTGCATTTTTTAAGTTTAAGGATTTTTTTATGGCTAGTGAAAATCTCATCACCCCACGAATCTTAAGCGGATTCAAAGATAGATTGCCCGATGAAGCGATGGCAAAATACAAACTTTTGCGCATTTTGAGCGCGACATTTGAAAATTTTGGCTTTATGCCCATAGAGACGCCACATTTGGAATACGCGGACATTTTGGTAAAGCAAGGAAGCGAGGAGATTCAAAAAGAACTCTATCGTTTCAAAGACCACGGAGGGCGCGATGTGGCGTTGCGATTT
>JBNMJF010000258.1:0-2878 GCA_050873665.1 Helicobacteraceae bacterium | reverse complement strand
TTGAAATGTCCTTTCTTTGTGTGAATTTTCAAAATCCAAAAAAAATAAAGCGCGAATTGTAGTATAAAATATTTTATTTTTCAAGGGTTTTTAAAAATTATTTTTTATCGTGCCAATAGCAAATATAAGAGTTTTTTGAAGTTATATATTTTCAAAGATATTGTAAAAAATTACGAGATTTTTGCGCGATTTATTTTGACTACAATAATAGCAAAATTTCGCACGAATCCACCGCATTTATGGGGATTTTATCAAACAAAGCGCGTATTTTTGATTTTGCGATTTATTTACCACATTTGCGATTCGCATAATAAATCCCTTTATCTCGGCTTATTTATCGCAAAAATGATTAAAAATGCCAAATTTGCGATATAAAACCACACGAATCCGCCCACGCCAAATTTCTGCATTAGGATTCCTAGCAATAATGGCGTGATTAGTGAGCCTATCGAGTATGTGAATAGCACGGCACGGCTGATTTCCACGCTTTTGCTTTTGTCCTTTAGCATATCGTTTGCCCTTGCGAGTGAGAGTGCGTATATGCAAAAAAGCCCCGAGCCAAGCACCACAGCCAAAATATACGCTACAAAAACGCTATGATTCGCCAAAAAGCCCACGCTTCCCACAAGCGCGACAAATGCCACGAGCATTATGGCGATTTTGCGCCCGAATCTATCGGATATTATGCCAATCAAACTCTGCCCGATGAATCCGCCAAACATCGCGCTAAACATAAAATACGACACTTCGCTTACGCTAAAGCCCTTTAATAGCGCGAAAACGGACGCCATAGAGAAAAATCCATTCATTAGCATTCCGCCCACAAAGCTTCCCACAAGCGCAAGTGGCGCGATACTAAAGACTTTTGGCAGTGAAATCGGCACTCGCTCGGGCAATGGTGGCTCGTTGATTCGCAATAAATTTAGTGGCAAAAATGAAAACATTATAAGACAAGCAGCGCACATAAATAGCGTGTGCGGGGTAAAATCAAGCCCCATTAGCAAAATGCCTAAGCCAAATGATAAATAAAACACCACTTCATAAAAGCTTATAACTCTCGAGCGCACGGCGTTTTGCGCCTTTTCGTTAATCCAAGATTCGATAACCATCAAAAGCCCATAATACGCAAAGCCCAAGCAAAGGCGCAAAATCGCCCATAGAGCGAGATTTTCGCTCATACTATGCACAATAATACAAATGCTAAACAAAGCCACAAAAAACCCAAACGCGCGGATATGCCCGACACGCGAGATAATTTTATGCGCCGAAATGGTGCTAAGTGCCGCGCCAAGAAAGAAAAAGGCATTCACCACGCCAATCATCACTTCGCCAATCCCGCGTTGCTTTAAAATCACGCCTACCGAGCTAACCACAAGCGCATTGCCAATAAATATAAACGCCATCGACACAAATAGCGCGGTTAGGGATTTTATCGTCCGCTTTGAGCTTATCATTTGGCACTCCGTATTTGCGTGGGATTCGCGTCTGTTGCGATAAGATTCGCGCTTGAATTTGTGAGATTCGCGTTTGATTGTGTTAGATTCGCGTTTATCGTGGTGAGATTCGCGCTAATTTCTGTAAGATTCGCCCTTAAAAAGCCTAATACGGCTTGTTTGTCGCGCATTTCATTTTTATCATTTGGCATTATAAATTGCAAAAACCTCCCGCCGTAAGTCCCGCCACGCCACCGCTTCGCCATTTTGCGCGTGTAAATGCCAAGCGTGGGGATTTGCAGATTATCAGCGATATGCACACTGCCCGTATCCACGCTAATTAGCGCAGAATTTCGCGCAATCATCGCCACAACATTTAGCAAATCCGCATTATTTTCAAAAATCGCCACATTTGGCGCGTTAAATGGCTGCAATCTCTGCGTAGGCGCGGATAAAATCACAAAATTATACGCGCTATTTTCATTTGCCAAAGTCTCCACAATCTCTCTCCACGCCTCCAAACTCAAATGCGCCACACCGCCAGAGCCAAAGAAATTAACGCCGATAATCTTGCGATTTTTATCGGCGAATCGTGTGGTATTTTCGCCATTTTGCCCCCCCCCATTTGCTAAAAATCGCTCCACAAAATCGCTATTTTCGCGCTTAAATCGTAGTTTCGCCCCGCTAAAATCTATGCTTTTTGTCCCACTATCAAAGATTCGCCTATCGATTAGTCGCGCTAGGCGCAGTAGATTCGCACTCTCTGGGCGATATTTGTTAAAGAAATTAAAGTCGTTGATAAAGCGTGGGGATAGCAGTGAGCGCAAATGTGCGCGGATAATGATTTTTTTTGCGCTTGTGCTTTGGGCGAAGGCGATATTTTCGGCGATTCGGTGCGTGATGATGAAATAATCAATGTCGTTTATGGCGTAAATCGCGTGAGGATTCGCCTCCAAATCAATCAAAGTGTCGATAAATGGCAGATTCGCGTAGAGATTCGCCCCGATATGATTGGTGGCAACGATGAGATTTGCATCGGGGAAAAGGCACTTAAGCGCGTAAAGTGCGCGAATAGCCACGACATTATCACCGATTTTCACCGCCCTGTGGAAAAGGATAGTCATTGAACACCTTTTAATCTTGCGAAATTTGCTTTAAAAATTTTAAAAAATCGCGCGGATTTTAGTGTAATTTGCCTTAGAATTTGCGAAAATGTTTTGAAAATAATGCAGATTTGCCTTAAAATTCAAACGAATTTAAAATTTTCGTAATTGCTAAGTGCGATAGCGCAAATCTGCCCAAGTCGTCATACTTAAGCATAGCATTTATGCGTAGCGAAGTATCCAAAAAATAAAAATCCTCACGAAGTGCGAATCCACGCCACCATTCGTCATAGCCTCCCACCACTCGTCATACTGAGCGCGACAGCGCGAAGTATCCAAATC
>JBNMJF010000257.1:0-2923 GCA_050873665.1 Helicobacteraceae bacterium | reverse complement strand
TGGATTCGCTATTGCCTATCAAAATTTGCCTTTTTATTTTAGTAAAGTAATTTTGAGATTCTAGTGATTTTCACTAAAAGATTTCTTAAAGATGGATTTTTGGTTATTTTTTAGATTGCTTCGGCGATTCGTTGAATCGCCTCGCAATGACGAGAGAGTAGAGATTCTACTTTTGGCAAAAGCAAAAAGTAGCAAAAATTTTAATATGAATTCGCTCACGCAGTCATACTGAGCGAACAAAGTGAGCGAAGTATCCATTTGGGCGAATCTTAAATCAAAGGCGATTCACTTACTTTTATTGAATCTGTGGTTAATTCGCTTTTAAGACATCGCTTCGCCTATAATTTAGATTCGCGTAATTTGGATACTTCGCTACGCTCAGTATGACGAAAAAGTGGCGCATTGGCGAATCTTTGTGGATTGCCACGATTTGACATTGCCAAATCTCGCAATGACAAAATATTGTAAAATCCCTAAATTAACGCCCTTAATTCGTCCTCGCTTACCACCTTTACGCCTAATTCCCTCGCTTTCTCTAACTTACTTCCTGCGTTTTTGCCATACACCACCATTGTCGTTTTTTTGCTAACGCTATTTGTGATTTTCGCGCCCATTGATTCTAGCAACAAGGCGATTTCATCACGGCTTTTGCTCATAGTCCCCGTTAGAGCGATAATTTCGCCACTTAAAATTGATGAATCCACGCTAGATTCGCCACTGCTTGGCATTTGTGGCTTGATAATCTCGCGCAATTTTGCGGTAAATTCCGCATTTGTCTGCATAAATAGCACGATAGATTCTGCCATTTCCTCGCCTATGCCGTCAATCGCTAATAATTCCTCGCGATTCGCGCTAAAAATGCGCTCCCCAAGCACACTAGCTAGTTTTTTGCTACTCCCCTCGCCGATATGCTCAATCCCAAGCGCATTTAGCAGATTCCACAAGGGCGCGTTTTTGCTACCCTCAATGGCGTTTAAAAGATTTTCGATTTTTTTTGCGCCAAAGCCCTCACGCCCCGCCAAATCCGCACTTTTCATCGCATAAATATCCAAAATATTGCTAATTAGCCCGTTTTCAAACAAAAATTCCACGATTTTATCGCCCATACCGATGATATTCATCGCTTTTTTGGAGCAAAAGTGAATGATAGAGTTCATCACACGCGCCTTGCAGCTTAGATTTTGGCATTTGATTAAAATATCTTCAACTAGCAGTTCGCTCCCACATACAGGGCAAAAACGCGGTTTTTCTATCACAATCTCACTGCCATTTCTGCGCTCAATTATGGGCTTAATGATTTTAGGAATCACATCGCCACTGCGGATAATAAGCACTTTGTCGCCTATGCGAATGTCCTTTTTGGCGATTTCATCGAAGTTATGCAAAGTCGCGCGAGTGATATTTGCGCCCTCGATATTTACAGATTCAAGCTCTGCCACAGGCGTGATAACGCCACTGCGCCCCACTTGAAAGCTAACGGCTAAAATTTTCGTGGTTTTTTCAATCGCTGGGAATTTATAAGCGATGGCAAATCGCGGGTTTTTAATGGTGAATCCTAGCGCGTTTTGCAAGGACAAATCATCGATTCGCACTACCATTCCATCAAGCATAATGGGATATTTGTCGCGCATTGCGATTAAGTGATTGTAAAAAGCCTCGATTTCATCGATATTTGCGCATATTTTGCTTAATAGTGAATCTTTAAAGCCAAGCGATTTTATGGCGGATAGAGTTGCAAAAAAACTATCATTTTGCATTGAATCTTTTGGATTGCTTTGGCGATTCGTTGAATCGCCTCGCAATGACGAAAAATTAGAATCTATAAACCCAAATCCCCACGGGATAAAAGTAAGTTTGCGACTCCTAGTAATCCTCGCATCTAAATTCCGCAAACTTCCCGCTGCTGCGTTGCGCGGATTAGCAAAGACGCTCTCCCCATTTTGCAAACGCGATTCATTCAACGCTTCAAAATCCGCCTTTGCGATGACAATCTCCCCGCGAATCTCGATTTTGCCCTTGTAGGCGATATTTTGCGGGATTGATTCAATCGCCCTTGCATTATGCAAAACCTGCTCTCCCACGCTACCATCGCCACGCGTTGCGGCACTAATTAACGCGCCGTTTTCATAAAGCAGATTCATACTCGCGCCATCAAATTTCGCATCGCACATAAAGCGCAGATTCGTGGCTTTTTGCGATAACAGCGGATTTTCAAGCGCATTTATATTTTTGTGGATTCGCTTAACCCACTCGAGTAATTCATCTTTGTTAAAAATATCCTCCAAACTCCACATTCGCTCAATGTGCGTGGATTTCTCAAACTTTGTAAGGATTTCATCGCCGACTTTTTGCGTAGGCGAATCGGGCGAAATTTGCGTAGGATTCGCACTCTCATACGCTATGATTTCGCTATAAAGATTGTCGTATTCCTCATCACTTGCGATAGGCGAATCTAGCGTGTAGTAGTGATATGCCATTTTTTTTAGCAAAGCTACTTTTTGTAAATATTGCTCGTTTGTCATTTTTTACTCGTTAAATTTAAAGATTTGTTGTATAATACCAAAATTTTTTTGATAAAAAAGGGGATAAATTGCTAAAAAATATAGCCAAAACAACGGAATTGCATTTGATGAATGAAGTGCAATTTTTGTGCTTTTTACTCGAAGAGGGTGGCGAATTATACGCGACAAATGTCTTTAAAGTGCGCGAAGTCGTGCATTACACCGATGTGCTTACCAAGACTGAAGGCGAGGATAATGATGTCGTGCTAGGATTTATCACAATGCGGGGCGAATCCATTCCTTTGCTTGATTTGCGTAGGTGGCTATATTTCGACCCCAAAGACACGCTAAAAGACTTGCATAGTTTTGCAGTGGATTCTAATCAATATTTAATTATTATTTGTGATTTTAGTGGCTACACC
>JBNMJF010000256.1:0-2955 GCA_050873665.1 Helicobacteraceae bacterium | reverse complement strand
GTGCGAATCTGCCCCGCCTCGTCATACTGAGGGCTTTAGCCCGAAGTATCCATTTAAAAGTTTTTGCTACTTTTTGCTTTTGCAAAAAGTAGAGTCCCCCTAACTGCACAGACTCTAATCTGCCAAGCGAGGTTGTTTGGATTCGCCTAAAGTAAGTGATTCGCTTTTGATTCACGATTCGCCTCGCAATGACGAAATTAAAAGCGATTCGCACCACTAAAAGCGCGAATCATATAAATCAAAACTAAACCCTAAAAATCCACAATATATCGCAGTGTGATTCGATATGGGTTAGTTACCGTGTAGCCCGGGCGGTGCGCCGCATTCCCATTTACCATTTGTATGTCAGGGTTTGGAGTAGCTTTGTAATCAAGCAGTGGAAATTTCGCATTTAGCTCGATATTATGCCCTATATAATACACAGGCACACGGCAGGTGCGCTTACCATCGACATAATCATCGCATATCCTAGCACTAGAACGCCTATATTTTTGAAATATAGCCACGCGAAGCCCCACACTCGCATTGACATTAAAGAAATGCTTTTGCACATTCGCTAGTCCTATGGGGCGTCCCGCCGAATCATATTGCGCTAGATAGCGACTAATGGCATCTTTATCAAAGCTAGTCCCGCCAAAGCCCATACCGCCTAGCATACCAATAGCCCACGCCGTAGTCTCATAAAAGTCGATTAGCAAATCCGCATTTAGCGTATAATCCACAAAGCCGATTTTTTGCTCATTTGAAGCAAAACTCACGGGCTTATAGTGCTGAATCCCTATATTTCCATAGTAGCGGAATCCGACATAGTCATTTATAAAGTGCTTATATCCCACCAAAAATTCCCACGCCAAAGCCCACGAGCTTAGGTTTCTATCTTGTTGTGCTGCCCAGTTTAGCCCTTGCACAGGGTCTCTTGATAGATGCGAAAACTCTTGAGTTAGCTTACTTTGCCCAGCACCGATACCAAAGCCTATCAAAATATTTGTAGGCTCTTTTGCAGAGAGTGGCACACTTAAAAACGCTATCATCAAAGATAGTCTTAAAATCTTTTTCATATCACACCTCCTCTCTTAAAATGCTATGATATAGCGCAAGGTAAATTTATATGGATTTTTTACCTCATAGCCCGGACGCGCTGTTGTGCCACTATAATTCCCATTTGTTTCTTTTACGCCTACTAATTCCCCATATTTCGTAGGATAGTATGTAAGCATATTAAATTTAGCATTTAGCTCTATGCTATGCTCTAAGTAGCTAATGGGCACTTTGCAAGTCCGCCTACCATCTTCGCCCATATTGCAAGTCCTAGCAGCGACATTGCGAATCTTTTGAAAAAAGTTAAATCTCGTGCCTACGGAGAGATTCGCGCTTAAATGGTGCTTTTTAGTTTTGCCCATATTGCGATAAGATTCCCTATCGGCAAACCAAGTGGGGCTTTCCGCAGATGGTCCATACATTCTCTCGTAAGTATCAAGTGCAGGGCTATCAAAACTAGCCCCACCTATGCCAAATCCTCCCAAAATCCCAAATGTGAAAAGTTCGCTATTGTAGAAGTTTAGTAAAATATCTGCGTTTGCGGTGTATTCGATAATCCCCGCTTTTACCTTACCAGCGGTGAAAATTTCATCTTTGTAATGTTGTGCGCCGACATTGGCATAGTAGCGAAATCCTACCCAATTATTTAGCCAATGTTTATATCCAGCCAAAAATTCCCAAGTAACGCCCCAATCCTGCGCGTTTGTCCCAACTCGGTATGCTCCCATCTGAAAAATATTGCCCCAATTCACATTTGTCGAATCGGAGTATTTTTGCTCAATCGTGCTTTTTCCAGCGCCAATCCCAAAGCCAAAAATCCAATTTGTCGGCTCTTTGGCACTAAGTGAAGTGTTAAAAATTACCACTGCTAGAAGTGTCGCAAATGCCCCCCCCCTAGCGAGTGGCGAAAATATCGTTGCGATAATTTTCATCTCTAACCTCCTTATTAAAAAATTTTGACATAGTTAAGTAAAATCGGCATTTGTCAATAATGTGTTAAGTTTTTTGATTTTTGGATTGCTTCGATTCGGCGTTGCCGAATCTCGCAATGACGAAAGGATAGAGATTCTACTTTTTGCAAAAGCAAAACGAAGCAAAAACTTTTGCAAGGATTCGCACTTCGTGCGGATTGATTCAATTATCCCTCGCAATGATAAAGCGTTGCAAATCGCATAAACAAGGGCGCATTTTCGTGCAAAATATTGACACTTTCTTTATCATTTAAGAATGCCTTAAGGGGGGGGGGGCAATATAATTTTATTTGTCTTTTTAGACTAATTTATTTTTCAAAAGGAGCTTTTATGATAAGCAAAATCTTAAGATTCGGCGCGGTAGGCGCGGTGGCGATGATATTTGTGGCGTGTTCTAAACCGCCATTTGAGGTTACTTACCTAATCCCTGAGGCAAATCGCCTGTCATTCTCGCAAAACAAGCCTATGGGCTGTATGCTAGTGGGCGAAAAGGACGGTGTGGCGCGTGTCGGCAAGACAGAGGCGACTATCTCTAAACTAGAGGAAAGTGCCAAAAACGATATGCTAAACAAATCCGCTGGATTGCTTACCGTGGGCGGAAATCAAGATAAAAATAAGCGAATGGTTGTCTATCTATCCAAAAAAGAGTGGCAATGTGGCAAGTATGAAAAGCCTTGCAAAAACCAAGAAAATCCCAAAATCAAAGATGTCAGCGCACTAAAAGTATCTGGCGAAATCTATGAGTGCAATTTCTAGGCGTTTTTGAGCTATTTTTTGGCATAAGGTGGCGTAGAGATTCGCCCTTTTGTGGATTCGCAAAATGAGCGAATCAAGGGCGAATCTATACAAAATAAAATCCGCACGAAGTGCGAAACCTTATAACAGTTTTTGCTACTTTTTGCTTTCGCAAAATGTAGAATCCCCCTAACTCCCCAAACTCTAATCT
>JBNMJF010000255.1:0-2964 GCA_050873665.1 Helicobacteraceae bacterium | reverse complement strand
TCCAAAAGCCCCGCAATCTGCCCGTCCTCGCCACTTTTGCCGTGAATGAGATTTATAACTATGCCACTTAAAATCTCGCGTCCAAACACATTTTTTAACAATTTGCCCTTGCGCAAAAATCCGCCCTTTGTAAAGCTAACTTGCGCATCCTTTTTGTAAGCATAAGTGCTAAAATGCTTTGAAGTCATCGATTCGCGCGGGATTAGATACAAATCATTTTGCGCGTCTATAAAAATAAAATGCGCGATATTGCTAAGCTCCTTTTTTAGCGCAATCGCGCTCACTATGCTAATCTCGTGCTCAAAACTAACTCCGCCAAATACTACGATAAAATTCATATTTTCCCCTAATGTGCGCGAATCACGCCAAAAATTTTGCTAAAATCGCTAAAAATAAAAGCTAGATTCTATCATATAAATTAGTGATTTTATCTATCATTTTATCCTTTGTGAAATGCGCCAAATACCGCCTTTGCGCCCCATCACTAAAGCGCGGATAATCCGCCATAACGCGCAAAATCGCTTCGCTAATAGCTTTAGCATCGCGTGGCGGGACAATAAGCCCACTTTCATTATGCAAATTCACAAACGAAACGCCACTACCCTTAATATCAGTCGCAATCACGGGCATTTTCGCACTCATCGCTTCTAACTGCACCACGCCAAACGCCTCGTTGCGCGTGATTGAAGGCAAAACAAAAATGCTATCATTATTTAAATGCGCCCTTTTTGTGCGCTCATCGATTTTGCCTAGCAAAAAAATGCGATTTTTTAGGCTTGAATCCACCGCACTAAGGGCTTTGATTTGTGCCTTTAGATTCGCCAATTCTGCGCCACTTCCAGCGATATAAAGCGTGAAATCGGGCAGATAGCGCATAGATTCAACTAAATATTCAAATCCCTTGTATTTCACTAAGCGTCCTAGCGTGAAAATGGTTTTTTTATCGCGCCTAGATTCGGCGGATTTTGATTCGGCAGATTCGGCGTGGCTATGCGATTTTAGCAACGAATCAATGCCGATAGGAATCACCACAATTTTATCTCTAAAAGGCTTTAGCGTGGGCGAAAAATCCGCATATTGTTGCGTGGTGGCGATGATTGAATCCGCCCTTTTTAGTAGCCAATGTTGCAAGGGCGCGTAAAATTTCAGCAAAAATTTCTGCTTAATTATGTCGCTATGCCAATGGATAATGATTTTTTTGCCCTTGTGATTAGCGCAAAATAGGGATAGATTCGCCATTGGGTCTGGCAAGTGAATGTGGATAATGTCGTAATGAGCGATGATTTTGCGGAGTTTGAAAATCATCTGCGGAGCGATTGCGGTGGAAGCCAACTTGCCAAAAGACGCACAGCGCATAATTTTCGCCCCACAAGGCAAAATTTCCTCTCTATACGCGCGTTTTGAGTTGCTACACAGCACATCACAGGCGATTCCACGCTCATTTAGCCCTAGTGTAATGTCATAAATCACGGATTCCATACCGCCTAAATCAGGCGGAAAAAATTTACCTAACTGCAAAATTCTTATATTTTTTTTCATTTTTACTTCTTATTTTGGCATTTTGATTCGCCATTTAAAATTCTCAAAATCTGCGGATAAGATTCAAGCAACGCCTTTATCGCTCTATCGTTGCCACCGCGCATATTTGAGTGCCAAAGTGCTGGATTACTCGCTGGATTGGTAAATGCTGCGCCATTACCCATAAGCGCGTTAGGCACACAGGCGATTTTCGTGCCTTCTAATAGTGCCATAGCCCACAGCCACAAATCATCAGAATTTGGCGCGAGGTGCAAAAATTTCTCGCTATCCATTGTGTCCTTATAAAGGCAGTGTGGCGGATATAAAACGCCTCCGCAACCCTCCAAATAAATATTAAATTTTGGCGTATTTTGCCATTTTGTATTATTTTTGCGAATGATTTTCCACTCGAAAAAATCTAATATTTTTGTGGGAGTAAATGGCACGATTCGCGCCTTATGCGCCCAAATCGCGCTTTTATTGCTCAAATGCGCCGAATACAGCGTAGAAAATAGATTGTGCGGATAGTAAATATCATCATCGATTGTGATGATGACTTCATTCGGAAAAGTCCGCAGTGTATGGATAAATTTATTATAAACGCGCAGATTTTCCGCAACCCACATTATTTCTAATCCAAATTTTTGAAAATCTAAAATCTCTTGGGGGATTTTGGCGTTATTTTGCGCAAATTCGTCCTTACTTAGGACTAAGATGACTTTTTTGGCGCGTAAATCTTGGGCAAAAATGGAATGCAAAGCGTATTTTAAAATGCCTATCCTTGCGGGGAATGTCGTAAGCGTAGCGATAAAATCGTCTTTTTTTGAATCTGCGCTCAAAGGCGTTGCAAAGCGCGATTTAAGCTCTTTTTGGCTTAGCTCATAGTCTCTACTAAAAGCGCGTAGGATTTTTGTCTTTAAGGGCGAATCGCCAAAAATCTTGTAAAAAATCGCTTTAAAAATAAGCTTTATTTGTAATTTTACGCCACTAACATTCATTTGTAAAAAACCTTATAATTTTTTGCACCCAAAGCTAAGCAAAAAGATTGCTAATTTTACCGCAATCTGCCACCGCGCTACATATTTAAAACTTAAAAGGCTATATTTTATGTATGGCGAAATGCGCGAATCTTCGTCCCTAGCGCTTAAAAAGCGTTTGGAGTAGCAAATAAAATAATCCATCAAGCTACATAAATTTTGCAATGATTTTACAAGATATTTGTTATTTGCTAAATCTTTATCGGCACAAAATCGCACTAAATTTTCTTTGAATCTATTGCGGATATATACTCTATCTGCGACTTGTTTGGCTATTATGCTTGGATTTTTGCTTTTTAGAAACGAGTTTGGATTTTGCGTGTAAATATATAAGATTTTTGTCGTGCCTACGCTTTTTTTGGCTAACGCACATAGCATAAAAAATAGCGCGGAATCCTCACTGCTACTT
>JBNMJF010000254.1:0-2997 GCA_050873665.1 Helicobacteraceae bacterium | reverse complement strand
ATTTTAGATTTTTTGCATACCTACTTATATAATTTACCGATGCGATACAATATAGTAGCGTGTCGTATCCCACGCTCTAAGTCATATTTTAATGAATCACAATTATATTTTCAACAAGCCATAAGAGAAGCAATCGCTACTATCAATAATTGTTTAGATATTAACTTAGTAGATGGCATAGATTATATACAGCGAATCAAAGATGTCGCCACTACACATTTGGCTAAATCGCCATTTGCACAAGCTACTTTGCCAAAGCTATGCTCTGGCGATAAACCATATCCCGGCATTACAAAAGATTCGTGTTTTATAGGTAAAGAAGTGGCAAATAGAACGATATTGTTAATTGATGATATTTATACTTTATATGCAAATGTTGTGGAGGATTGTATCCAAGCATTATATGATAATGGTGCAAATAAAGTGATATTTTACGCAGTGGGACGCACGGTGAAAAATAGCAATACACCATCAAAAGAACTAGCACTAGAATCAAAAAAATATTTTGATATTGACAATAAAATACCTATGATTGATATTGATGACGAAATACTTTTTTAGACATTAAAGGAGTAGAGATGAAAATCAGCAAAAATGCCCTAATCTTGGCGAGTGCCTTAAAGATGAAAGGCGTAGGTAATGCGTGGGTGGTGGAAAATATCAATGCAAATTCTATCGAAATAGAGATTATCAAGCGTTTGGCGCACAAAAAACAAAAATCTTATAAAGACGCCGAATTTGAATTTTACGAATGCAAACGCGCCGTAGAATCAGAAATAGAATCGCTAGAAAACCACGCAGATGGCATTATCGCCTTTTGCGATGAGGGATTTCCTACATATAAAAGCATAGTCGAATCTAGCGATAAACCCGCCTTGCTAACCTACAAAGGCGACTTAAAATTATTAGGCGAAAAATTGCTAAAAATCGCCGTAATCGGGCTACTAAATCCGTGTGAGAAAATCAAAGATTTAGAGGAAAAAATCACCACCAAAATGCTCCAAAAAGACGCCGTAATCGTAAGCGGACTAGCCAAAGGCTGCGATACAATCGCCCACGAATGCGCACTTAAAAACAACGGCGCAACTATCGCCATTTTGCCAAGCACTTTGCGTAAAATTTTGCCTTCATCAAATGCCGAGTTAGCGAACGAAATCGTGGCAAATGGCGGACTGCTAATTAGCGAATATTTGCACGAGTGCGAAAATCCGCGCTTTGGCTTGACAAAGCGATACATCGAGCGCGATAGATTACAAGCACTCTTTAGCGATGCGGTGTGTTTGGTGGCAAGTTACGCGCATAGCGATAGTTTGGCGGATAAAAGCAAAGATTCAGGTGCTAGACACGCGCTAGAAAAAGCAAAGCAATGGGGCATTCCGCGAATCGCGCCAAAAGGGCTTGTTGGCGATGAGCGATTTAACCTAAATAGAGAGATTTTAGGCGAATCTAGTGGCACAAAAAATCCCGCAATATCGCAATTTTTCAAACAACGCCCCGCAATAGAAATCAATATGAAAAATATCGATAGTGTGATTGATGAAATCATAAAATCAAAAATGGCAAATAAAGGGCTTTTTTAGCGATGCGCCAAAGATTCGCGCAAATCAAACTTTATTTTTTCGGTGTGTCTTAAAGATTCGCGCATAAATCCGCTAAAATCCCAAGATTTTCGCTATAATTGCGCTTAAAAATTTAGCGTGATTTTATGCGAGATTCCAAAGGGGCGCGATGAAAAATAGGCAAAAAGATAGTATTTTTAAAAATGATTTGGGGGAGAAATTCTCATTTAGCAAGGAGGTGGCGAGTGTGTTTGATGATATGCTCCCGCGCTCTGTGCCTTACTACAATGATAATATCGCGCTGATTGCCGAGCTATTATCGGGGCGGAGGGCGATTTGTGATTTGGGCTGCTCTACGGGGAATTTGCTACTTTTTTTGGCGCAAAATGTTAGTGGGATAGAAACCCTTTGCGGTGTGGATAATTCCGCGCCAATGTTAGAAATCGCAAAGGCAAAAGCAAACGCCTATGGCGCAAAAATTGAATTTATTAAAGCGGATATTTTGGATTTTTTTACGCTTGATTCTGCGCAAAATAAAAAAACAAATTCTAGTATTGTGAGCGAGAAATCGGGGTTGCGAAGCCACGAGCAAGGAAATAGAACTAATGGTTCATTGACGAAGCGAGTGGCAAGTCTCCACGATTTATCGCCACAAGACGAATTTGATGCGATTATCACAAATTACACAATGCAATTTATCCGCCCCCAAAAGCGCGAATCGCTTTGCAAAAAGATTTATGAAAACCTGCAAAAAAATGGTATTTTTATAATGAGCGAAAAATTAGTCAGCGAGGATAAGTGGCTAGATAAGCGACTAATCGACATTTATCATAGTTTTAAGGCGCGAAACGGCTATTCAAAAACGGAGATTTCTAAAAAGCGCGAGGCGTTAGAAAATGTTTTGATTCCATTTAGTCAAAATGAAAATATCGCAATGCTTGAAAATGCGGGATTTCGCGCCGTTGAGGTGGTGTTTCGCTTTGGGAATTTTGCGACTTTTATTGCGCTAAAGGGGGCGTAAATGGAAGTTGTCGCATTGCTAAAAGAGCTAATCAAAAGGCAGAGCGTTACGCCCAATGAATGCGGGATTTATGAGATTATCAAGGCGGAATTAGCGGATTTTAAGGCGATTGAGATTGAGAAAAATGGGGTGAAGAATTTGTTTTTGTATAAGGATTTTGCGAGTGAAAATTCCACAGAATCTAGTCTAGATTCTGCAAATAAAGACGAATTTGCCAAGCCTCATCTTTGTTTTGCTGGACATATTGACATTGTCCCCGCTGGATTTGGCTGGAGCGTCCCGCCGTTTGATGCGCTAATCAAAAACGGCGTCCTTTATGGCAGAGGGGCGCAGGATATGAAAGGTGGTGTGGCGGCGTTTGTATCCGCGCTACAAAAAGTCAAAAATTTCAACGGCATTCTATCGGTGCTTTTGACT
>JBNMJF010000253.1:0-3001 GCA_050873665.1 Helicobacteraceae bacterium | reverse complement strand
GTGTAAAGAAATAGATTTAAAACTTGCATTAGATTCGTGCGATTTGGATTCTTTGCTACACTGCGTTACGCTCAGTATGACGAGATTTGTTATTTTTATGGATTGCTTCGGGCAAAGCCCTCGCAATGACGAAAAAGCACAAATCCACGATTTTTAAAAATTTCACCCAAAAAATTCACAAAATCACAACATTTTCATCACAATTTTTTAAATTTTTGCAAAATTTTCAAAGCGCCGATTCGCCCTGCCCTGCGATATTGTGTTTGCCCCCCCCTATATGAGTTTAGCTGTATAAAAAATTATATATTACACAAATCGTAATTTTAGTGCTAGAATCCATCTCGCAACAGCAAAATCCAAACATAAGGAGGAAAATATGAAAAGATTTGTTAGCTTTGTTGCGATTTCTTTGGCTCTTGCGAATGCGATGGCTACGGAAAATAGCGAGGAATTTTTCGGCTACAATGGTAGCGTGGGGACTTTTAGCAAAGTGGGGTTTAATAACGCTTTGATAGATTCAAGCAATATTTATCCCACAGATACCTTTACCACGCTATTTGGGCGAATCGATACGACTTATAATTTTAAGGCGTTTATTGATTCTAACGCGATTCAAGCACTTAAAATTGGCGTAGGGATTGCTGGTGGTGGGCTTATTTATGATTCGACAGCAAAAGATGGGCTTGATAGCTGGGGCTATTCTAATAGCACAGGCAGTGGGTTAAATAGTGCTTATGTCGGCGCGTGGTATGGCAATTCAGTTAGCGGTAGTGCTGGTGGTGCGCGAAACTATATTTTGCATAACGCCTATTTGGACTTCCAAAGCGACTACTTTAACCTAAAAGGCGGTAGATATGAATCTGGTATGGATTATTTTTCTGGCTATACGCAAGGATTCAACGCCGATATTCACTTCAAAGTTGCGCCAAATGATGAGCTAAAATTTTGGTGGTTTAGCTCGTGGGGTAGAGCATTTGCCTACTCGCAATGGTTTTTGGACTTTTATGCGTCCAAAGCCCATACAAACAAAAGTGGCAAAACTATAAATACTGGAATCCACTCAGGCGGGGCGGATTATGTGCATAATTCTATTAGCGATAATAATGGCACAAAAGACGGAACTAGCGTATTATTCCGCCCTTGGACGCAATTTTACGCTTCACTATTTAACGCTGCTGGTGGAAAGTTAGACTATCAACAATACTTTGGCAATGGCTATGGCGTGGGCTTAACGATTCAAGGTTACGCGCTAAATAGCTTTTCAAAAAGCGCAACTAATGCTGGTGTTGCTGGTGAAGGCGGAAAAGTTGATAAGCTAAGCGGAAATTTAAATGTGATTTTAAAGGCTTATATGTTTGAATACAATATGCGTTTGGGCGTTTATAAAAACTTTGGCTCTGCGAACGCACATATCGGCACTTATGGCAACCCACTAGGTATCGACCAATGGACTGCGAGTGTGTATGATGCGGGACCTAGCCTAAATGATATAACTGCGCGTAATGCACTAAGCGTATGGCTATCTGGCGGTGGCGCACACGGCTATGAAGTAGGGACATTTAGCTGGGAGATTTTGGCACGATACACACAATCGCCTAGAAGCGATGAGCAAAGCGTGGCATTATCATTGCGTCAAGCATTTAAAAATGGATTCGCAATCGGGCTAAAATTAGAATATTTGCGCGATACTACAAAAGCGGGATATGCTATTTACAGCGATGCACTAACTGCAAAACGCACCGATGATAGAAGCCACGCATTTATCACGCTGGATTATAATTTCTAGGAGGTAGATATGCGAATCAAAGCGAGTGTAGCAAAGGCGTTGTTTATCATCGCTTTTGTTTTTGCAAACGCACTTTTGGCAGAGACTTACTCTGCTAAAGTCAAATCTCTATATTTGCCCGAGCAACCTAAAGCAGTGGGTAGATTGCTACCTACGGCGGAAGTCAAAATGCTAGGCGATTTTGGCGATAAGGTAGAGATTGAGATTAGCGGGTGGATTGAGGACGGAGTGCCTAGCGCAGTGTATTTCGCGCCGAATCGGCGAATCTTAGTCGCTGGAATCAACAAAAGCACACAATACAAATTTGATGACGGCAAAAGTGTCGATGACGGCGGGAAAAAGTGGATTCAAATCAAAGCAAAATTTCTAACTGAAAAGGACGGATTTAGCGATGATGTGGATTCAATGTATAAAAGCGCGGAGGAAATGTATGCGACAAACTGCTCGATTTGCCACAAACTCCACGAAAAAAAGGAGTTTAACGCGAATCAGTGGCCAAGTATGATTAACTCTATGCTTAGTAGGACGGCGATTTCAAAAGAAGAGAGCTATCTTTTGATTCAATATTTGCAAAAGAATGCAAAAGATATGCCATACAAAAAATAAAAACAAAGGAGAAAAAACAATGGAAAGACGAAGTTTTCTAAAGGCAAGTGCGCTATTTGCGAGCTTGCCACTAATTGACAATGTGGCGAAAAGAGGCGGACTAATGGCTAAAGGGCTAAATGGTGGCTTTAGCACAGAGTTAGTAAAAAATGGCGAAGTGATTACAGGCGCACACTGGGGGATTTTGAAAGTTAGAGTCAAAAATGGCAAAGTTATTTCAAGTCAAAATGCGATTCCAAACAAAACGCTAAATCCTTTACAAACCGTTACAGGCGACTTAATCTATGCGGATTCAAGGGTGCTATATCCAATGGTGCGAAAAAGCTATTTGGAAAATCCAAAGTCGCCTAAACCTGAATTGCGTGGCAAAGATGAATGGGTGCGCGTGAGCTATGAAGATGCGATTAAACTCGTGGCAAACGAACTCAAAGCGACTTATAAAGAAAAAGGTGCGAGTGGCGTTTTTGGCGGTAGCTATGGGTGGTATAGCCCCGGGCGAATGCACAATGCGCGAATCTTATTGCAACGATTTTTAGGAATGGCAGGTGGCTATGTCGGCACGACAGGGGATTATTCCACAGGCGCAGCGCAAGTCATTATGCCTCATAT
>JBNMJF010000252.1:0-3027 GCA_050873665.1 Helicobacteraceae bacterium | reverse complement strand
GCGGGGATTGAAAAGGGCGTGGCTTCGACAAAGGCATTTGCCACGCAAGTAATGTTGCTGTGGATTTTGGGCGTGTATTTGGGCAAAAAACGCGGGGCGATTTCAGGCGACAAACTAAAAGCCCACATTAAAAATATGAAAGATGCCACAAATGCCGCAAAAATCGATGAAGCAATGCACGATAGACTTAAAAAACTCTCCAAGCGATATTTGCACGGACACGGCTTTTTCTTTATCGGGCGCGATATTTTTTATCCACTTGCATTAGAGGGTGCGCTAAAATTAAAAGAGCTTAGCTATCTCCACGCAGAGGGCTATCCAAGTGGCGAGATGAAGCACGGACCCATTGCGTTAGCCGATAGCGAACTTTTTACCATTAGCCTTATGCCAAAACATTTGCTTTTTGACAAAATCAAAAACAACACCGCCGAGTTAAGCACCCGCGATGCGACAATCTGTGTCATTAGCCAAGAGGATTGCGCTTTGGCTGATGATATGGTGCGAATCGGAGCATTTGAAAGCTATATGGAGGAATTTTTTGCGATGATGGTGATTTTGCAGGTTTTGGCATTAGAAGTGGCGATTCGGCTAGGCAATGATGTCGATATGCCACGAAATTTGGCAAAAAGCGTAACGGTTGAGTGAGATTAAAGTGAAAATTTTGGTAAGATTCAAGGATAGATTTATGTTAGATTCACGCGAATCTAATAAGATTCACGCAAGATTCGCATTAGATTCGCACGAATCTACGCAAGATTCAAGGATAGATTCACGCAAATCTAACATATTTTAAGGAGAAAAAATGCTAATTTTACGAGTAAAGATTATTTTGCTATCGGCTTTGGCGGTTATTTTAAGCTGTGCTTTTGTGCTGTATAAAGCCGATTTGTATAACAAAGAGCGCGATTTGAAATTGTTTAAAAATCAAATCCAATCCACCGCAAAAGCGGCGTTTGATTTTGCGGCAATTTCAGGTGATGGCGTAAATTCGCATACTTATGACATTATCAATTCTGCGCGAACGCAAAAAGAGATAAGGGATTTGTGGGTTAGTAGAAGCGATGAGTTTAGCGCATCATTAGGCAAGAAAAAAAGCGAATACCGCGACCAAACCGAGCGCAATGTTTATATTAGCCGTCAGCCTAGCGAAGAAGGGGCAAAACAAGTCGAAGGCACAAACGACAACGAAGTGCGCGTTTCATTCCCCATAAAAGCCGAAAAGCAATGCCTAGCTTGCCATCCTATGATTCGCGAGGATAGCGTGATTGGCGCGGTAAATGCGACAATTTTGCTAAAAGATAATATCTATGACATTATTTTTTCAAGCGAAATTGAATTTTTGATTTTCATAGTCGCTGCGTCTTTTATCTCTATGATGATTTTGATGTTTAGCGTGAAGGGCTTTTCAAAGACTTCTATAAGCATACAAGATGCGATGACAAACGCAATCAACGGCGACTTTTCACGCCGTGTAAAAAGCGGAATGATAGGCACAGACAAACTTGCCAAACTCACAAATAAATTGCTTGATTCGCTAGATAGGAATCTAATCGCAATCGATAATAAAATCGCAAAAATTTTCATCTACAACAAAACCCTTTATAGCAAAAATCCGCTTATGCGATTAAGCGAAGTTATAAACGAAGTTGTCGCGCTATACAGCTTCAAAAACAAAATTGATTCGATGAAAAAGACAAATGACATTTACAAAGAGATTCAAATCATTATCCAAAAATATATCAAATACAAAAGCCTAATGTTTGTCGAACTCGTAAATGGCGAAGTTGTAAGCGGATACAAAGTCGAAAACGAAACCACCACAAAAGTAGTCGCAGGCGAAATAAATAGCATTGAAAAGCGACTAACAAGAGATGATAGAAATGTCCTTTACAGCGATGAAAAAGGTAGCATTTTTGTATCTACTTCGCGCGGTGGGCTAAATGTGATTGATTTGAAATTTGTCATCACAAACAAGCTAACGACTTATTATTCTATCGCACTTGAATCCAAAAAAGAACTCGCCGAAAAAGAAAAATCCATCACGCGAATCTACAACTATATGCGCGAAGCAAGGCATATCATAAACAATAAAATGTTGCTTCGTCAAATCGAAGAAAACGCATTTACTGACCCGCTCACAGGCGCGTATAACCGCTTCTTTTTGGATAGACATAGCGCGTATTTGAAAGATAAATTAGATAAACGCGTATCGTCCTTTGGTGTGCTAATGCTTGACATTGACCACTTTAAAAATATAAACGACACCTATGGACACGCTATTGGCGATGCGGGAATCGTGCTACTTGTTGAGACGATTCGCCAAGTGATTCGCCCCATCGACAAACTCGTGCGCTATGGCGGAGAGGAATTTGTGGTGATTTTGGATAACGCGGACAAAGAGGAAGCAGAGCGCGTGGCTGAAAAAATCTGCGCTGCCTTTGCTATGGCAAAAAAATGCTCGCGTGGTGAGCTTACATTTAGCAAATCCGTAAGTATCGGCGTTAGCGCAATGCCAGAGTTTTCAAAAGACATTTGGGAGTGCATAAATCAAGCTGACACCGCGCTATATGAAGCAAAAGAGGGCGGACGAAACCGCGTGGTTGCTTACTCTTATGCGCTTCAAGCAAGAGCGGATGCCAAAAATGCGGAGAAAGAAAAAGCCGAGAAAAAAAATGCCAAGCCAAATACCGAATCTGTGATAGATTTAGCAATCAACGCAAATAGTGGCAAAAAAGGTAGCAAAAGTGGCGTGGATTCGGGCGTAGATTTGGGATTAGATTCGAGTGCGGATTCGGGCGTGGGCAATGCTGTGGGCGAAGAGCCATTGCCAGAAGATGATGACTTTGAGGCAAGTTTAAGATTAAATAATCAGGTGTAAAAATGTGAAATTTTGCGTGAATCTATCGTAGATTCACGCGAATCGCCTCTACTTGTCATTGCGAAGCGAATCGCAGATTCGCGCAAAGCAATCCACGACAAAAATCGCGCCCACTCCGTCATTGCGAGATGCGTGAGCGAAGCGAATGC
>JBNMJF010000251.1:0-3057 GCA_050873665.1 Helicobacteraceae bacterium | reverse complement strand
TCACAATGTTGTAAAGGCGAATCTAATTCATTGTTTCGCTTATCTATCATTGATTCGTTATTTTTATTAGATTCGCGTGATTTGGATACTTCGCTACGCTCAGTATGACGATTTGGGGCAGATTCTACGATTTTGTCATTACAAACAATCGAAGTATTTGCGGTGTGGCTTTTGTATTTGTGAAAATTTTGGGGATAAAACTAGACTAGAGTCTGTTGATTCCCCAAAATTTTCACAAGTGCGAAATTGCATACCCCAGAACAAATTGCCCACAAAGCCATAAATTAGACTCCCATCTGTAAGTGTCCCGTCCGTATCTATACACAACAACTCTATCTTACTCACAAACTTCCTTTTGTGCTAGGCATTTTCACGCGCTCATTGATTTTGATTGCCACACGCAACGCCACTGCGAATGCCTTAAACATTGCCTCGATAATGTGGTGCGCGTTTTTCCCGCGTTTAAAGATAATATGTGCGCTGATATTGGCGTTATTCACCACTGCGCGGAAAAATTCCTCGACTAACTCGCAATCAAATTCGCCCACTTTTTGCGGAGTGATTTTGCCTGATTTTAGCGCGTTAAAGGGCGATTCAAAGTGCAAAAACGCCCGATTGCAAATATCAAGCGAACATTCCACGCACGATTCGTCCATCACCACACTCGCAAAGCCGAATCGCTCGATATTTTTCACAGGATAGAGCGATTCGCCCAAAAGTTTGCCTATCACAATCCCGCAATCCTCCACGCTATGGTGCGAATCCACGCCCAAATCACCCTTGCAATTTAGCCCTAAATCAATCAAACTATGCTTTGCAAAGGATTCAAGCATGTGATTAAAAAATCCAATGCCTGTCTCAACCTGCGATTCGCCGCTGCCATAGAGCTTTAGCGTGGCTTTTATGTCTGTCTCTTTTGTTTTGCGACTTAATGTTTTTGCTTCCATTTTGCTTCCTTTTTTGCGAAAATTTTGCGCGAATCTTATGCGAATCCTGCTCGAATCTTACGCGAATCGCGCCTTAATCGCGCACAAAGAATCCTTCGATTCGCTTAGATTTGATAAAGTCTCGCGCTTCTGCCTCGCTTTTAAATCCGCTGATAAACACGCGATAAATCGGTGCGCCCTCAAACTCGCCCTCTTTTATAATCGTGCGATAATTGTCAAATTGATGCGATTCTTGGTAGGTTTGTGCGCCACTTTGCTTTCTAAACGCGCCAATTTGCACGGAGAAAATCCCGCCTGTGATGACTTTTTCGCTCACACCTGTCTTAAACTCGTCCTTAAACTCGCTAGAATTCACCATATCTTTGATAATCGTAGAGTTACTTGCCGCATCATCTGAGACAATTCCACCAAAGCCGATTACCTCGATATTTACCCGCGCTGTGCCTGTTTTAATCATATCAATATCTCGCGCGGCGGCGGCGGATAAATCGATGATTCGCCCCTCGACAAAGGGTCCTCTGTCGTTGATTCGCACAATGGTAGTCCTACCGCTATCAAGGCTATAAACCTTTACAATGGTATTCATCGGTAGCGTTTTGTGGGCTGCGGTGTGGAGATTCATATTATAAATTTCGCCGTTTGAAGTCTTTTTATTGTGAAAATTAGGTCCATACCAACTAGCGATTCCGTCCCAATTCTCGCCGATTTCCACGCGCTGTGGGTAATACCACTTGCCATTGATTTGATATGGCTTCATCGTAGCGCGTTGAATCGCCTCGCTATCCCGCGCATCGCCCAAATTTGGCTGGATACTTTCGCTAGGCGGGATTTGCGAATCATAGCGCATTCTGCCGTCCTGCGTGCTGTAAGTGTTGCCACTAGCATATCTGTCCCCGCTACCGCTTGGCGAATAGCGATTGAGATAGTCTTTGAATCCCTCGTAATCCTGATACGCGCCCACGCCACCGCGATAAGTGCTGGTATTTGCGCAACCGCTAAAAATCAAAGTGGCTAAAATTGCGTTTAAAACCGCCCCAAAAATGCCCCGAAAAGCTATAATCATCGATTTGTCCTTATGTTTTATGCCAAATTTAAAAATGATAAATCGCACCAAAACGGCAAAAATTAAAGCCATAAGTCTAATAAATTTTGACTTAAAATTTGCGTAAAGGTTGAAAAATGGAGTGGGATTTTTATTTAGATTCGCACACTTTGGATACTTCGCCACGCTTAAGTAATGACGGGGTTTTGATGATTGTTTTGGATTGCTTTGGCGAATCTATGATTCGCCAAAGCAATGACAAATTGCCCCAAAGATTCGTCCTAAACTCTTGCCAAGCTCTCCGCGTATTTTCTAAGCATAGCCGAGTCAGCCGAATCCACCGCGCCGTCATCTTCATCGATATTATGCAGTTTGTTGTTTAGTCTCCGCATCAAATCTTCAATCTCTAGCAGTTTTTCCGTGCAGTATGTGGGGATATGCGTCCCTTTTAGCTCAAGCGGATTTTCCACGCATAGCGCGAATTCCTTGCCATTCGCCACACAGCTAAGATTCGTGCCAAGCAGATTCACACCCAAAAACTTCGCCTCACCGCACACATATTTGATATTTGCGATATGCGCGTTTTTTTGCATTCGTAACATTGAGGCTGTGTTTTCGTTGTCCTCTTGGGCTAGTAAGTCATTTATCCACTCGATTTTCTCGCTTAGATTTTTAATCTTATTTAGGTTTAGGCTTAGCATTTGCACCGCACCGATGAATTCGTTGATACCTTTCATATTCTCTCCAAATTTGTGAATTTGCGTTTTTGTAACTTCCTTTGGCATAGGCTCGATAACGCCACTATCGATATGCTTTTTCAAAGTCGCCAAAATGTCTTTTTCCATAATCCGCGCTCCTTGCGTAAAAAATTAAAATGCGATTGAATTAAAGCAATATTCGTTCCGCGCTATAAAATTCCGCAAATTTTGCAAAGAATCTGCTATAATTTCTACTTTTTATTTTGTAAATTAGGTGATTTTTTGAAAAAACTATTTATTTTTATCGCATTTTTGGGGCTTTGGAGCGCGAATCCAAACTCACTTCACGCAAAAGTAATTGATTTTGATA
>JBNMJF010000250.1:0-3074 GCA_050873665.1 Helicobacteraceae bacterium | reverse complement strand
GTATTGCAAAAATATAAAGATTTGCAAGATATTATCGCATTGCTTGGGATGGACGAGCTTTCTGAGGAAGATAAACGCACCGTTAGCCGTGCTAGGAAAATGGAGCGATTCTTATCACAGCCATTCTTTGTCGCAGAGGTTTTCACAGGAAGCCCGGGCAAATATGTGAGCTTAGAGGATACAATCAACGGCTTTGAGGGAATCTTAGAAGGCAAATACGATGATGTGCCTGAAGCGGCGTTCTATATGGTGGGCAACATAGATGAGGTAGTGGAAAAAGCGCAAAAGCTAAAAAGCTAAAAGGTAAGAGCAATGGAGCATATTAAATTAACTATCGTTACGCCCTATGGTAAGATATTTAGCGATAATGTGAAGTCCGTGTTTTTGCCCGGGAGCGAGGGCGAATTTGGCGTTTTGCCCGGACATTGCGATTTTTTATCCTTGCTAAAAGTGGGCGTGATTGAGATTTTAAAGGCAGATGACAAAAGAGAGCTAGTAGCGATAAATTGGGGCTACGCGGAGGTTACAGGTAGCAAAGTCGATGTGTTAGCAAATGGTGCGGTGGCGATTGAGGGCGAGAGTGAGAGCGCAATTAGCAATGCGATTGACAATGCCAAAGCCTTGCTAAAATCCGCCACCAAAGAGGAAGCACTCGTTTCTATCGCCATCACAAAGATTGAATCAAACGCAAAGCAACTTTTATAAAGGCATAAGTTTTGAGTCAATTTTTAAGCGATATTGGACCTGTTACTTGGGTTGTTTTGGTGTGGCTGTCGATTTATTTTATCATCAATATTTGGATTTTTATTTGGCGCACAATCAAGCTAAATGACATACTAAATACCGAGCGCGATTCGCTAGAGCTAATCATCACTGGACACACGCCACTGCCTAAGGCGACTTTTTTTAGCGTTTTGGATTCAAATGATTTTAATCAAAATATTTTAAATGTCTATAAGCTAAAAGCCCTTGCACAAGCCACTATCGGGCTTTCAATGCTTAGTATCATCTCTTCGACTGCGCCATTTATCGGGCTTTTTGGCACGGTGGTAGAGATTTTGGAAGCGTTTTATCACTTAGGAGGCGAGGGCAAAGTTAGCTTTGATATTATCGCGCCCATTATTTCAAAGGCACTTATTGCTACGGCGTTTGGGATATTAACGGCGATTCCTGCGTATTCATTTTACATTATGCTTAGGCGCAAAGTCTATCAAGTCAGCTCATTTTTGGATATGCAAATCAATTTCGTAATCTCTAGTGAGCCAAAAAAAGATGATTTTAAAATCACGCTAACCAAAGCAAACTCGGACTAAAATCTAAAGGTGCGCTTTGGAAAACTACGATGACTTTGGGTTAAACGACAAGCCAGACTTAAATATCACGCCGTTAGTGGATATTATGCTAGTGCTACTAGCGATTTTGATGGTAACTACGCCTACGATTGTCTATAAAGAGGACATAACTTTAGCGCGTGGCTCAAAGACGCAAAAAGTCATAAACGAGCCACAAATCGAAGTGCGAATCGACAAAAAGCGCAATATTTACATTAAAGATTCGACTTATAATTTCAAAAATTTTGTGGATAATTTCAATCTCTTAGGGCAGAGTTACGACAAAGCCACAGAAGTGCGAATCCGCGCGGATAAGGACATAAACTACGGCGATGTGATTTTCGTGCTAAAGAGCATTAAAGAGGCTGGATTCTTAAAGGTTTCGCTAATTACCAATGGATAGATTCGACACTCAATACAAAGACGGCATTTTCGTGCTTAGCGGGATTTTCGCGCTTTCGCTTTATGTGCTTTTGTTGCTACTTTTGGCATTGCTTTTTAAGCTAGGCAGTGCGCGAATCAATATCTCCATAAATGCACCAAGCGCGATAAGCGCCATTAGCGTGGATTTAGTGGAGATTCCCATTCAAAATGCACCCGAAGTAAGCGCGGAGGAAATCGTAGAAAAGCCCACAAATGACAATGCCGAAACGCCCAAAGATTCAGGCTCAAAAAGCGCGGTTGCTGGGCTTGGAATGGGCGATTTATTTGAAAAAATCGACACTACCAAACCTGCCAAAGACGCTAAACTCGCCGATAACCGCGACAAAATCGCACTTAATAAAAAAGGTGAAAATACCACCAATCAAAAGCTAAGCCAAATCATCGAAAAAACGCAAAATATTATGCAAACGCTGGAAAATCTCAACTCAAATATTATGATTAGCGATTCGGCGAACTCGAAATTTTGCGAGAAATACAGCGATTACTGCGACAAACTCTACACGCTTTTATATAAAAATTGGAACGCCAAAAGCGCATTTGTAGAGCCATTAAGCTCAAAAGTGCAAATTTCTATTAGCAAAGACGGAAATTTTAGCTATACTATCAAAAAAAAATCTGGCAACAATGTCTTTGATAAAGAGTTAGCGGAATCATTGCAAAACCTAAAAAGCCAAAAATTCCCCACGCTCGAGGAGATACAGATTGATAAATTAGAGGTAAATTTTACTAATAAAAGGAGAAGCGAATGAGACAAATAACAAAAAAAATATTGATGATTTTTGCGCTATGCGTGGGCTGTGTGGCGAATCTTAGTGCTATTGATGCCACTATCGAAGTGGTAAAAGACGCTACAAGATTGCCTACAATCGTGGTGGAAAATCTAAATAGCAACAAAAATGATGTGCTAATCTCAAGTAAGATTCACAAAATGCTAGTGGCGGATTTAAAGGTGAGTGGGCATTTTAATGTCATCGAGCGAAACGATGGCGAAAAAGATATAGACTACGAATCTTACGCTAGAGAAAATGTGAATCTTGTCGTAAAACTCACAAGCGAGGCGACTAGCAGCGAGTTATTATCTACGATTCAAGTCTATGATGTGAATGTCCGCCAAGTCGCACTATCCAAGCAATACAGCGTAAAAGAGGAAATGCGCTTTCCGTTTTTGGCGCATAAAATGGCGATTGACATAAATGGCTATATTCAAGCTCCTAGCATTGATTGGATGAATCGCTTTGTGGTTTTTGCCAAATATACGAAGTCCAAAGAGAGCTACATTGTCATCGCGGACTACACGCT
>JBNMJF010000249.1:0-3083 GCA_050873665.1 Helicobacteraceae bacterium | reverse complement strand
TGATTGGGGTGAGTTTTAAAATCCACGCGGAGTTGTTGATATACACAAGCCCCGAGCCAAAGCCGATGATTGCCATTGCCGTAAGCAGTGCGCCAAAATCGTGGATAAAGACAACTATCAAAAAGCCCACGCCAAAGAGCAACGCGCCAAAGCTATATAAGCCAAAAAGACTAAATCTAAGCGACATTTTCTTATAAAAGAGTGCGCAAAGCCCGTAAGTAAGCGGTGAAATGGCAAATGCGACGCCTACAAATGTGCTATTCAATCCCAAATAATCGCGTATGTAAAAAGGCAGTTGCGTGGGACAGAGATAATACACCACCGAGCCAAAAAATCCCATAAACCACGCGCCAAGATAGGGCTTAAAGCGCATTTTGGTGGGCTGTTGTGCGACTTTTTTGCGCGTAAATTTTGGCTCAAAAAGATAGATGGCATTTAGCAATAAAATTATGAATCCAAAGCCATAGACTAAGAAAATATACCGCCACGAGAGCGTTACGAGCAATCCACCTGCCAAAGTCGCACACGCCCCGCCCAAAGCCATAATGAAGTTTTGAAATCCTAGTGCGGATTGTAAGCGATTCACCCCGCCTTTGGAAAAATAATCCCCCACTAACGCCGTGCTGATTGTCATCACAAAGGCGGTGGCTATGCCAAATATCGCACGGCACACAAGGATTAAGTGCAAACTATCCATAAAAGCCCCAGCACAGCCTGATAGCGTCCATATCAAAATGCTAGGATAAAGAAATTTTAATTTGCCAAATCTATCCACCAAAGCCCCAGCCACAGGCGCAAAGAGGAGCACAAAGAGTGCAGGCATCGTAACGATAAGGCGCGTGAGCAGTTCGACATTTGCCACGCTACTAAAATGCGCTTCGATTGCGGGTAGCGCGGGGCTAACGATGACTCCTGCTAGAGTTGTCATCATTGAGACGGAAAATAGAGCGAGTTTGAATCCAATGCGCTCGGTAACGCTTATCAGCTTTTTGTCAAATCTGCTGTCATCATCGCCGTATTTGTGTGATAAGGCTTTTGTGTTATTTTGCATTTTTGCTCTCATAAAAAAATATTTGGTAGATTTGGCGAATTAGATTCGCCATTGATTTAAGCACAGATTCGGCGAATCAGATTCGCCGTTTTTTAGATTCGGCACACTAGATTCGCCACCGATTCGCCACAAAATACGCGCGAATCTAAGCGAATCTAAGGCGCGAATCATAAACATTATGTCGCTTTTTACGCTATGATTCGCCTATTTCACCAAATTTTTAAGCGATTCTTTTGCTTCCTCCTCGCTCACCGCGCCCACGATATTATGCGGGATATAGGCTTCTTCAAGGTATGCGATTTCTTTAGCATTGAGTTTCACGCTCATCGCACCCACTGCTTCATCGATATATTTGGTTTTATTCGCACCGATGATTGGCGAGCCAGCACCTTTGGCGAGAAGCCACGCAAGCGAGATTTGGCTCATCGCTACGCCCTTTTTCTTTGCGAGTTCATTTACGCGCTGCGCGATGATTTTATCCTGCGCTTCTGTCTTGTCATACTTGCCCATAGCGGTTTTGTCCGTCTTGCTGCGAATCGTATCGCTTTTCCACTCTGCACGAGCCAAACGCCCACTTGCCAAAGGCGAGTAAGGCATAAGCGTAACGCCTTGTTGTTTGCAAATTGGGATTAGCTCCCTCTCGTCCTCGCGGTAGAGCAGGTTATAGTGATTTTGCATAATGCTAAAAGGCGTGAGATTGTTATCTTTTGCCACTTGTTGCATATTTGCAAACTGATAGCCGAACATCGCAGACGCACCTAAAGCGCGGACTTTCCCAGCTTTTATAGTCTCGTGCAACGCCTCCATAGTCTCTTCAATCGGCGTAGTGTAATCAAAGCGATGAATAATATAAATATCCAAATAATCCGTGCCAAGTCGCTTCAAAGTGCCATCAATCTCGCGCAAAATCGCCTTGCGTGAGAGAATGCCTTTATTAAAATACACCTTTGATGAGATAATTACTTCATCGCGTTTGGCAAATTTTTTCAAAGCCTTGCCGAGATACTCCTCGCTAGTCCCCGCAGAGTAGATATTTGCCGTATCAAAGAAATTTAGTCCCTTTTCTAGCGCATATTTGATGATTGCCTCGCTCTCTTTCTCATCAAGCGTCCAATCGTGCAAAGTCCCTGCCTTGCCAAAGCTCATCGCGCCTATGCAGATTTGTGAAATCTCAATGTCTGTGTGCCCTACCTTGACGAAATTAACGCCGTTTTTTGTTTTTGTGATTTTCATTGGTTCTCCTTTTTCTGAATCGCTAATTGTGCCACTTGCCATTAGTGGCAATGCGCTTGTTATTATAGCCGCTCCTGCGAGTTTAGAGCAATCTGCCATAAACTCGCGCCGTTTTTGAATCGTGTAGATTTTGCATTCTTACTCCTTATATTTATGGGGATTTTGCGCTTAGATTCGCCTACCCCGCCTTTAGTGCAAACTCGCCAAAAAGCTTACCATTTTTGGGTCTCTATGGTCGATAAATAGCGTTTTGCCCGTGTCAAGTTTTGCGATTTTTGCCTTATCTTCAGTGCTTAGTTTGAAGTCAAACACAGCGATATTTTCCTCCATTCGCACTTTTCGCGTAGTCTTTGGAATGACGATGACATTGCGCTCAATGAGCCACCTCAAAATCACTTGCGCGGGGGTTTTGCCGTATTTGTCCCCTATGCTTTTAAGCACCTTGTTGTTAAACATATCGTTTTTGCCCTCTGCGAAACTCGCCCAGCTTTGCACCGCTACGCCCAAGTCATTGTTTATTTTTTGTTCATCGACTTTTTGGAAAAAGGGGTGCATTTCGATTTGATTTACTGCAGGTTTTATGTCGTTAAAAAGGCAAAAATCCGTGATTTTATCCGCGTAAAAATTGCTAACGCCGATTGCGCGAATCTTGCCCTCTTTGTGTAGCTTACTCATCGCACGCCACGCGCCATAAGTGTCGTTAAATGGCTGATGAATGAGATACAAATCGATATAATCCACCCCTAGCTTTTTTAGACTCACATCAAAGGCTTTGAGTGCGTCTTTTTCGTTTGCGTGG
>JBNMJF010000248.1:0-3104 GCA_050873665.1 Helicobacteraceae bacterium | reverse complement strand
TTTTTGGGATTGGAAGGATATGGTGAGATTGTGGGGATTCGCCCTAGATTCAAGCGAATCAAACGATTTACTTGAATCCTTTAAATCTAATGAATCTAAATGCGATTTAACTAAATCATATTTTTTAGAAAGTGAATTCCCCCCCCCCCTTAGGTGTATGAGTATGAATTGCCGAATCCACCTCAATGGAAGCAATAGGAATGTAGGCAAAATGCTCTATGAAAAAATCTTTGACTTTCTTTATGTCGCGCTGAAAAGTCCGCTTGGAGACATTAAAATCAAAATCATTTAGCGATAGCGTATTTATATCCTTGCCATTGCAAATCTCACGGATTATTAGCAAAATCCTAGTAGCGGAAGTGTCTTTGGAGTCTTTATAGTCTTTAAAATCTTTAGATTTGTGTGAATCGTGTGTCATTTGTTGCCTTTTTAAAAAATTTGCAAATTTTATCACTAAATCATTTAAATTTTACTGCGATAGCAAATGCGCGAATCCTTGCGAATCGGCGGTAGGTAGCCACACCCACCGCTTTTTTGCTATTTAAATTTTATAGTGTGATTTGCGTCTATCTCGCAGTTTGTAAATCCGCCAGATGCATACAAAATAAGCCCAATCGCCGCACTAAAGCAATGATACGAAATGCACTTTTGCTCTCCCACCTTGCGGATAATCTCAAAGGATTTGTTTGTCTCCTTTGGCTCTGCTATTCGCACGGGCAATTTCGCAAAGACTTTTTGGGCTACTTCTTGCAGCCCACGCATACACGATAATCCGCCCGTGATGACAATTCCTGCGCCTAGTTTCTTTTGCAAGTCGCTCTTTTTTATGGACTGCTCGATTCGTTGCAACATTTCAAAAACCCTGCCAAAGACTATGCTATGCAAGGCTTCATACTCTATGTTGCGCGTTTCGCCACTGCGTGTGGGGACGCTCTCTAACGCCATTTGCTTTTCATCTGCGCTTAAGTCGCTTAGCGTTGCAAAATCTTTTTTGATAAGCTCGGCGGTTTCCATAGCCGTGCTAAACTCGGTGGCAATGTCGTTTGTAACATTCCACGAACCACTTGGCAAACAATCCTCATAGCGCATAGAATTGCCACTATGAATCATAAAATTACACACGCCACTGCCCATATCAACGCAACAAACGCCAAGTTCTTTTTCATCATCGCTAAGCACCGCAATCGCACTCGCATAAGAGCTAAGCACAAATCCAGCGATTTCCACTCCCGCGATTTGCGCGACTTTGCGTAGATTCGCCAAATCTGCTTTATGCGCATAGACTACCTTTGCAGAGACTTCCAAGTGCGAACCCACCATACCAAGCGGATTATTTATAGGCTTTCGATTGTCAATCTTAAAAGAGTGTGGCAAAATATGCACTAGCTCAAAACTGCTAGGGATAATCTCATTTTGCGCTTTAAAATCCACTAATTGCATAAGGCGATTGATTTCTTTAAAGCTAATCTCGCAATTTGGCGGTAGATTCACCACTTCGCTAGTATTTGCGTTTCTAACGCAGTTACCAGAAAGCGCGATAAACGCCTTTGAGACTTCCACTCCAGCCATTTGCTTTGCCTCATCTAGCGACTTTTGCAATGCCTTAGCAACCGAATCAATCGATTGTATGTTGCCTTTTTTAATCCCGCGTGATGGCGCGATTCCAATGCCTAAGATTTGTGGCTCGTTGCCCTGAATGTCCGCAATCAAAGAGCAAGTCTTTGAATTACCAATGTCGATACCTAAAATATAGTTTTGTTTTTTCATCGTTTTCTCCTTTTTTATTTTTTTTGATAAAAAACGATGAAATTTTAAAAAATGGGTGCGACAAATGCTGTCATTTGTAGGAGTGAAAAGAAAAAAATTAAAAAATGTGGGGGAATTTATTTCTTTGGATTGCTTTGCGTGAATCTATGATTCGCCTCGCAATAACTGGGAGAGATTGGATTGCTTTGATTCGGCGATTTGCCGAATCTTGCAATGACGGAAAAAGTGGTGGATTGTTTCGGCAAATCGTAGATTCGCCGAAACAACGACAAAATATTTACAAATAAACACCCAAAGACAAATTAAGCGGAAATTACATCATTCCGCCCATTCCGCCCATTCCACCCATATCAGGCATTGCTGGGGTAGGTTTGTCCTCTTTGACTTCATTGATTGTAGCCTCTGTGGTTAGCAATAGGCTAGATACGCTTACGGCGTTTTGCAGTGCAATGCGCGCGACTTTTAGCGGGTCGATAATGCCTTTTTCAAGCATATCCACATATTCGCCACTTGCCGCATCGAATCCATAGCTATCTTTTTTGCTTTTTTCAATCTCATTTACCACCACTCCAGCGTCAAATCCTGCGTTTTCTGCGATTTGTTTGAGCGGTGCGCTGATTGCGCGTTTGATAATGTCATAGCCTATAAGATAATCACCTACAAGGTTTAAACTTACCTTTTGAGAAGCTCGAATAAGTGCTATACCGCCACCTACAACTATACCTTCTTCAACGGCTGCTTTTGTCGCACTAAGCGCGTCATCAACCCTATCTTTTTTCTCTTTCATTTCCACTTCACTTACTGCGCCGACTTTAATCACTGCTACGCCACCGCTGAGTTTAGCTAGTCGCTCTTGGAGTTTTTCTTTGTCATAGTCGCTTGTGGTAGTTTCGATTTGTGCTTTGATTTGGGCGATTCGCGCTTTGACTTCATCCTTTTTGCCTTTGCCATCGACAATAGTTGTGTTATCTTTGTCGATTGAGATTCGCCCACATTGTCCTAAGTCTTGGATTCCCGCGCTTTCTAACGCCCTGCCTAATTCCTCGCTGATGACTTGTCCGCCTGTGAGAATTGCTATATCTTTTAGCATTTCTTTGCGTCTATCGCCAAAGCCCGGCGCTTTCACCGCTGCGACATTTAAAACGCCACGCAATTTATTTACCACTAGCGTTGTTAGTGCCTCGCCCTCAATGTCTTCTGCAATGATTAGTAGCGGTTTGCCACTTTTCATAGTGGATTCCAAAAGGGGCAAAATATCTCTCATTGTGGTAATTTTTTTGTCAGTCAAAAGCACATAAGGGTTTTCTAACTCGATAGTCATTTTGTCGCTATTGGTT
>JBNMJF010000247.1:0-3145 GCA_050873665.1 Helicobacteraceae bacterium | reverse complement strand
GACTTTAGATTTATAGCTTGATGGCGAGTTTGAACCAGCATATCGCTCCAAAATAAAATCTTCTAACTTTATGCTAAATCCCAAATCAATATCCATCGCGCCCCAGCTAAGAATCGCATTTGTCCCATCATCAAAACTCACTATCGAATCTTTACTCATTTGCCCACCGCCGATTAGTGTCAGCGGATAATCCTTATCTTTATAGCTAATTACAGCCTCCATTTGCGCGGTTGCATCTTTCTTATCGCTTGTTAGCTTGGTAATGGCGGTGGATTTAATCCTAAAGTGCGAATCGCCAAATGCGACTTTTTCATTAAGCATTTTATTGGACGCATAACTCACGCTAGTGGGGATATGAATGGCATAGCGCGAATCGCCGTTATTTAGCAACACATTTAAAAAAATCTCACTGCTTACAAAAGCGGAATTGCTCTCCCCTTCGCGGATATTCATAAGCCCTTCTACGCCAAAAAAGCGCGTGATTCCCGCGCCCACAATGATAATCACAAAACTTAAATGCAAAATAAAACTCGCATATTTTTTCTGCGCCAAAAACTTATAGCGAATCAAAACGCCCACTAAGCACACAAGCAACCACAAATGCAAAAGATTAAAAAACCAAGTGTTATAAACTAGCACTCTGGCGGCATTTGAGCCAAAGTCATTTTCTATAAAAGTCGCCACCGCAATAGCAATAGCATAGATTCCCATAAGCGGAATCGCCGTGTATAGCGAGGCAAAAAGCAATTTTATGATTTTCATTTAATATCCTTTTTTTAATTCATTTAGGGCTTTATCGATATGCGCGTAATCGCCCATTGGCGCGGGATTCGCCACCACATCATCAATCATTTTTTCTAGCGTTAGCGTATATCCAGCAAAGATATATTTCACGCGCAGATTTGTATCCAAAAATACGATTTGTGGCGTGGCATTGACGCCAAAAATAGGCGCGAATCGCGCAGTGGGAATGGTAAATTCGTTTTTGGATTTGGTGCTAGATTCGCCCCCGAATCCACGCAATTTATGGATTTTATCATAAGAAGTATTCACATAATAAGGATTAAAATGTTCTTTGATTTTTGCCTTAATCACGGGGCTTTTCTTAATATCATCTTTCATCATATCGCAATATTTGCATTGATTTTTGCCAAAGATGATAAGCACATCGCGCGAAAAGTCAATCTCATCGGTATCCAAAAACAAATCCGCGAGTTCCTTATAACTCTCTTTATCTAAACTTTTTGCTTTGTCAATCGCCTCTGCGCTCATTTCTGAGCCTGTTGAGATGATATTTTCAGTTATTTTTTTATCATCGCAACCGCTAATTATTATAGCCGTGCAAATCGCCACACAGGCGCAAATCGCTCTAAATATGCGCTTCATTTATATCCTTTCTCTTTCGTAGCATAATCTCAACAATCGCCTTTGCGAAATTAGTCGTGGCATTGGGACATTTGCAAATGATATACTTTGGCACACCAAGCGAATCCGCAAGTTTGCGATTATCAATCTCTAACTCAAACTCTGTCTCGTAATTATCGATTGTAAAGGCAAGTGGGTAGATTACAAGTTTTTCGTTGCGGTGCTTTTTGATTGTATCAATGGTGCTTGGGCTTAGCCACTTTGTGGGACCGACTTTGGATTGATAGCAAATCACAATATCTTTGAAATAAATACCTTGCCTTTGCAACTCCGCTTTGATTGCCTCTGTGCTTTTTGCTACTTCGCTTTCATAAATATCACCCGAATCCACCACGCTTTGCGGGATAGAATGCGTGGATAAAAGCAAAATAAAATCGCTAAAAGATTCATCACTACTAAAATTACTCTGCGCTTCTTTAATTCGCTCCACACAGCATTTGATAAACGCCAAATCATCGGCGTAATTTTCCACAATCTCCACCTTTGGCGCATAGTTATTTGCTTTGAGCGCGTTTAAAAAATCTCTCACAGATGACAAAGTCGTGGTGGTGGAGTATTGCGGATACATTGTAAAAAGCGTGATTTTGTCGATTCCACGCTCTTTTAAATCTGCCACTACATTTTTGGCATAAGGTGGCGTATAACGCATAGCGTAGGTATAAAAGCGCGAATTATCCACTTCGCCCAAAATCTTTGTGAGATTGTAAGTAATCTCTACTAGCGGGGACTTTGAGCCAATGGCTGTGTAATTTGCCTTTAGCTTATCCACTCGCCCATTTATTATCATATTTGCCACGATTTTGCGCATAAAGTCGCTTTTGATTCGCAAGATGAGCGGGTCGGCAAACATATTTTTTAAAAAAAGCTCCACTTCAAAGAGATTATTTGCACCGCCCATATTTAGCAACACTACGGCTTCTTTTGGGGATTCTTTGGTGGATTTATTTTGTGATTCGCTAGATTTATGGGAATTTTTTATGGATTCGTGTGTTTTTGATTTGTCGATTTTTTTGCTCAAAATGCTTCCTTTGTAACTGCCACGCAAAATTTAAAATTGGAATGATATAATAAAATCCTTAAATTGCGTTGTGAATCTTGCATAAGTTTCAAAATTTCGCAAAAAATAAAAGTTTTAGGATAGCAAATGCAACAATTCGCGCTAAGTCAAGCTATATCATTTCACATAATTATCATTTATTTTCTTTTTGCCATTGCGCTTATAAATTTAATCGCATTATTTTTCTTAAAAGATTTTGTGCGACTAAATAAGCTATCGTGGGTTTTCACGCCGTTATTTTTGGGATTTTTATTCATCGCATTTTTAAGCGGAATAAGCGTGTGGGCGATGATGAGATTTGAATTTAGCGCAAAAATATTGCTAATGATTGTAGCGAATTTCGCCTTTGTGGTGGAAATCTTGCGCATAAAAAAACTCCGCACCGCACGGGCGAATCCAAATGCGCGTAAAGATTATGTGCGATTCGCCAAAATCGCAAATGCGATTTATGTAGCAATAATCTTGTATTTTTTGGTGTTTTAAAAATGCGCTTTATTTATGATAAAAACGCAGGGAGCGCGAATCTTAGCTTGGATTCAAAAGCATTTCATCATATCTTTAGCGTTCGCCGTAAAAATGCCCAAAACGCGCTTCAAAATGGCGAAATCTTTGATTTTGCAAACTTGCGTGATAGTGCGATTCATCGCTACAAAATTATAAGCG
>JBNMJF010000246.1:0-3146 GCA_050873665.1 Helicobacteraceae bacterium | reverse complement strand
ATCGCCCACGAAAGCCCTTTGCCATAATGTTTAGAGACATAAAATGCGCCAAAAAATATTTTTGCATTTCAAAAGCTGAGGAACGCGCCTTGCTATCGCCCTCTGCGCCAATCTTGTTGCTATCAAACCCAAAAGTCGCCCTCCCGCAAAATCTAAGCTACAATCTTAACACTTACGGCGTGATAATCGCCTACTCCGCGCTACATAAGCTACTTTTTAAAGGCTACTCAAAGCCCCTAATTTTCACCTCCGCAAATCTTAGTGGCGAATCCATTATCACGCAAAAAGCCACTGCACAGGACAAAATCGCACATATTTTTGACTACCTAGTGGATTACAATCGCGCGATTATAAATCCTATCGATGATAGTTTGAAGCGCATTTTACGCGGTGGCAAGGTAGCGACTTTACGCGCAGGACGGGGCGATTACCCGCTTTTAAAAATTACTAAATTTAAAAGCGATGAAGTGATTTTAGCTTTAGGGGCGAATCAAAAGAGCCAAATTGCGATATTTTTTAGCTCTTATATGCTGATTTCGCGCTATATCGGGGATTTGGATAATGTTGATAGCATTTTTGCCTTAAAGCGTGAGATTTCGTTGTTGCTAAAGCTGTATAATCTCACGCCTAGCGTGATTTTGTGCGATTGTCATAGATTTTATGAGAGTAGCAAAATCGCGTCTGCTTTGGCGCAAAAGTTTGGCGCGAAAGTGGCGCGAATCTACCACCACAGGGCGCATTTTTATAGCAATCTTTTTTGTAATGATTTGGCTTTGGAAACGCAAAAAAATATTTTGGGCGTGGTATTTGATGGCACGGGGTTAGGCGAGGACGGCACAATCTGGGGCGGCGAGTTTTTCTTATTAGATTCTGCGCAAAGCGCAGAATCTAGCGCAAAGCCTCACCGAATTGCGCATTTTGCTACTTTCCCGCTACTTGGGGGCGAATCTGCGATAAAAGACATTAGCAAAATCGCACTTGGCATTCTTTTTAGCGTGTATGGCAGGGCGATTCCGCTTGAATCAAAATTTAAAAATATCGACTTACTTTACCAAATGCAACAAAAGGGCATAAATTCCCCCAAAACAAGCTCAGTGGGGCGAATCTTTGATTTTGTGGCGTTTATGTGCGGATTGGAATCGCAGAGTTTTGAGGGCGAGAGTGGTGGCTATGTCGAATCGCTCTATAATCCGCAAATTAGGGCGCATTACGGCTTTGAGATTCATAGCGGTGAGATTTCGCTACAAAAAATCGTGCGTGGCATTGTGAGCGATTACAAGGCAGATTCGCGCGAATCTCGCGCAATAATTGCTACAAAATTTATCAACACTTTGGCAAAAATCATCACTCATATCGCCCTTGAAACCCGCGCGAGTAGCCCGAATCTCAAAGTTATTTTTAGCGGTGGTGTGTTTGCAAATAAGATTCTTTGTGATAAAATTACTAGCGAATTTAGAGCGCACAAAATCGCCCACCATTTTCACACGGAAATCCCCACAAATGACGGCGGAATCGCGGTGGGGCAAATCGTGGCGTATTTGCGCGGAGACTTTGAAAATGACTTTGAAAACGGCGACATAATGAAAAGTGAGAATTAAAAAATGCAAGAAAGCAAAAAAATAGAAATAGCGCAAAAAATCCTAAGCAAAAATGACTTAAAAGCGCAACAAATGCGCGAATTTTACGCAAAAGATAATCTTTTTGTGATAAATATTATGAGTGCGCCCGGCAGTGGGAAAACCACGCTTTTAGAGGCGTTTAGCGAATGCGATGATTTTAGATTCGCCGTGATTGAGGGCGATTTGGAGACGAATCGCGATGCTGAGAGGTTGCAAAAAAAAGGCATAAAAGCGCATCAAATCACCACAGGCGAGGCTTGTCATTTGGAGGCGGCTATGGTAGAAAAGGCGTATTTCGCGCTAAAAAATGATGGTGCATTGCAAAATGCGGACTATCTCATCATCGAAAATGTCGGCAATTTGGTGTGTCCAGCGAGTTATGACTTGGGCGAACATTTGAAAATCGTGCTTTTATCCACGCCAGAGGGCGATGACAAGGTGCTAAAATATCCTAGTATGTTTCTATGCGCCGATATTGTGGTGGTTAGCAAGAGCGATATTGGGGAAATTTTTGGTTTTAAAATGGCGCAGGTGCAAAGCGACTTAGCAAAGCTAAACCCAAAAGCAAAGATTTTCACGCTAAGCTACAAGGACAAAGACAGCGTCCGCGCACTAATTGCGCATATCAAATCTCTAAAAGGAAAATAAAATGTGTTTGGCAATCCCATCAAAAGTAGTCTCCATTGACAAAGAGAAAAACACCGCAATGCTCGATACTATGGGCGTTCGGCGCGAGGCGAGTTTGGATTTGATGAATGAGGAGCTAAGCGTGGGCGAGTTTGTGCTACTACATATCGGCTTTGTGATAAGCAAAATCGATGAGCAAAGCGCGATAGAATCGCTAAAAATCTATGATGAAATCGTGCGCGAAATGGAAAATGACGAAGTTTGATATTTTTGTGGTGAATCTTAAGCGCTCAGCCGATAGACGCGAAGCGATGAGGCGCAAAATTGCTGGGATTAAGGGGTTTAAGGAGATTTATATTGATGGTGAGAAAATAAATTCGTCTTTGGGCGCACCTTGCGGAGATTTTGAGAATTTGGGGCGTTTCGCGGACGCCCCAGTCCAGTCTCACGCCCCAAATTCCCAAAAAACTTCACAATTTCCACCGCAAATACTAGAATTGGATTCAAGTAAAATTGATTTAAGCGAATCTGACGAATCGTCATTGCGAGGGCGAATCTCAGATTCGCACGAAGCAATCCAAAAAAATAAATCCGCACGAAGTGCGAATCTTTGCAAAAGTTTTTGCTACTTTTGGCTTTCGCCAAAAGTAGAATCCCCCTTACCCTTAAAGCCTAATTTACTAAATAAGGTAATTTCTGCGCAAAGCGCAGAAATTACATTACATTTCCACTTTGTCCCTGCCACCGATGCCACAAAGTTTAAAAATGGCGATTCGCCCCTCCCACCGCAATATAGCTCCAAACTCACGCGCTTTGTTAAAGGCAAGGATTTAAGTTTTGGAGAAATAGCCATTTTTAGTTCAAGCTATCGCCTTTGGCAAAAATGTGTGGCGTTAGATT
>JBNMJF010000245.1:0-3176 GCA_050873665.1 Helicobacteraceae bacterium | reverse complement strand
CAATAACCTCGCTTTGTAGATTAGAGTCTGTAGGGTTAGAGAGACTCTACTTTTTGCAAAAGCAAAAAGTAGCAAAAACTTTTAATAAAGCGATTTTTACAAATCTACCAAAACAATCCACACTTTTTTAGTATTACGCGATTCATAGCACTCCAAAATAAATTTTCATTTTAGATTCATTATAATGGTGGGTTATATCTATATGTCTCCCACGCGTCAAACTTAAAATCACTCAAATCTAACATTGTCTCCATTAGCGTATAGCCACAGATTTCGCACATTTCTCTTTTAACATCATCTATCTCATCATTTTTCTGCTCTATATCATCATATACACTTTCGCGCTCATATTTCTCATATTCATCTTCTTTATAGTCGTCATCTAAGTCGCAATATTTGCTAATCGCGTCATCTAGCAATTCATCTATTTCGCCACATAGCTCAAAATACTTTTCAAATGCCTTGCACCACTCATCAAACCACTGCGGAGTGCTATCTTTAAAGTTTAGGATTTTGTAGAGATTTAAATGGATTTTACACTCATCTAAATCGCTTGGTAGCGATGCTATCGCTTTTGCCTCATCGCTATATCCATTTTTCTCTAGCCACTTGACTAACTCGCCGTTTTTAAAATATATAAATATTTTGCTAAATCTATAAGTATAGTGTTCCCGCAATTCCTCAATATTTTTTATAGTGTAGGTATTAAAAATAAATGCTAAATCATCTAAATTATGCAGTATTTTATGAATCTGCCTATATGTTTTTAGTTCCACTTCCTCGTCGAATTTCAGTGCATATTTATTCAGTGGTATAGATTCGACTGCCTTTGCCTCTGTTTCATATCCATTTTGTCGTAGCCATATAGCTAAATTACCACTTCTAAAATACCACAATATATCACTTCTAATAACCCATAAGCGACATTCATCTAAATTTTTAATAAGTTGACCGCCTGTAGTAAAAAATGGGACTCTGTCGGTATTATTTAAAATCTGATATAGTTTTATCTTCTTTACTTCCTAATTAGCCAAAGGGTTATTATCTTGTTTATAGAGATTCTACTGCTTTTGCCTCATCGTTATATCCACTATCCTTTAGCCACTGAAGCAATATGCCATCCATAAAACGACAATTAAATATTAAGTAACAGCTATAATTTTCTCGCAACTCATCAATATTTGATACGCTCCAATTACCTAACCACAACTCTGCCATTGTTTAACTCCTTTAAAAAAATATACCATTTTAAAAAATTTTTGCGACAACTTTTTGTCCATTTTTTTTGATATTCGATTTTAAATCTAGCATAAAATTTACGCTTGATTCGTAGCTGATTTGCAAAGCAAATCACAATCGAAGTAATGGCGGTGTGGCTTTTGTATTTGTAAAAAATTTCGGGCGTGAGACTAGACTAATGGTCTGCGAATGCCCGAATTTTTTTACAAGTGCGAAATCGCATACCTGAGACACAAATTGTATCCACACAAAGATACAAACGCGCTTTAAGTTATTTTTTAAACACTTCCCACCCTAAATACTGCGGACAATCCAACTCATTTTCAATTTCAAGTAGTCTATTATACTTTGCGATTCGTTCGCTCCGCGCGGTGCTACCTGTTTTTATCTCGCCTGTATTTAGCGCGACAGCGAAATCTGCGATAAAGCTATCCTCGCTTTCCCCGCTGCGGTGGCTCATAATGCAGTTATATTTATTGCGTTGCGCTAGGCGCACGGTGCTCATAGTTTGGCTAACTGAGCCGATTTGATTAGGCTTTACAAGCACGGCGTTTGCGATATTTTTGTTGATTCCATCACGCAAAATTTTCTCATTTGTTACAAACAAATCATCGCCCACCAGCTGAATCTTGCCACCCAGCCTATCGCTTAAAATCCTCCACCCTTCCCAATCGTCCTCGCTTAGCCCGTCCTCAATTGACACGATAGGATATTTCGCGCAGAGATTTTCATAGTAAGCCACCAAATCCGCGCTACTTAGGGTGCGATTTTCCGCGCCTAGCGTGTAGTTAAACTTATCATCGACAAATTCGCTACTTGCGACATCAAGTGCCAAAGCGAAATGTTTCCCGTCTTTGTAACCCGCACCTTTGATTGCCTTTAAGATTAGCTCTATGGGCTCTTCGTTATTTCGTAGATTTGGCGCGAATCCACCCTCATCGCCGATGCTTGTGATATGTCCGTTTGATTTTAGGATATTTTTTAGCTCTCCATACACTTCGCTACTCGCGCGTAGTGCCTCTCTAAAGCTCTCAAACCCCAAAGGCATAATCATATATTCTTGAAAATCCACATTATTATCCGCGTGGCTACCGCCATTTATGATATTTAGCATAGGCGCGGGGAGGATATTAGCGTTGATTCCGCCTATGTAGCGATATAGCGGGATTTGAAGTGCCGTCGCACCAGCCTTTGCCACCGCCATAGAAGTGCCTAGCACGGCGTTTGCGCCTAGTTTGCTGTAATTTTCCGTGCCATCAATCTCTCTCATAATCTTATCGATTTCGCCTTGATTAAAGGGCGAAAGCCCCACGAGTGCCTCTGTAATCTTAGTATTCACATTTTCACACGCTTTTAAAACGCCCTTACCTTTGAATCGCGCCTTATCGCCGTCTCTTAGCTCCAAAGCCTCTCTTTTGCCCGTAGATGCGCCACTTGGCACAATCGCGCTACACACGGTATCATCGCTAAGCGTTACGCTCACGCGAATCGTAGGATTCCCCCTGCTGTCCATCACCTCATCTGCGAAAATATCATCAATGTAAGTCATTTTTGCCCCTTATTTTTTGGAATTTTACGCGAATCTACTTTTCATCATCGCTTGAATCATCAGCGTTTTCATCGACAAATTCGATGATTTCATCGTTTGCGCCAATTTGCTCTTTGATTTTCGCCTCGATTTCATCGGTGATTTTGGGATTTTCTTTTAAGAAAATCTTAGAATTTTCCTTGCCTTGCGCGAGTTTTTTATCTTGGTAGCTAAACCACGCACCGCTTTTATCGATAATATCTAGCTTCACGCCATAGTCGATTATTTCCCCAAGCCGTGAGATTCCCTCGCCAAACATTATGTCAAACTCCGCTTCCCTAAATGGTGGCGCGACTTTGTTTTTGACGACTTTGGCGCGGACGCGGTTGCCGATTGCTTGTTCGTTTTG
>JBNMJF010000244.1:0-3201 GCA_050873665.1 Helicobacteraceae bacterium | reverse complement strand
TTGTCCGCATAGTCCCGCGCTCATAAGTCGCTATTGCCGCACCGATTAGCTCTTTGGTAATCATCTCCGTGCCAAATGCGCCCTTAAATAAATCCCTATATTCCTTTATCTTTTGCAATTTTTTGGCGGCTTTGGTGGCATCATAAGCCATTTCTTTGGGGTCAGCGATAGGCATAACAGCCTGTGCCTCGAGATTTTCCGCGCGTCCGTCCCAAAATTTTTCCACGCCAAAGGCACTCATCGTAATGCTAGGCGAATTGCGCCGTCCCTTTTGCCTATCGTGTCCGTAGCTCACACTGCGCCCATCGCTAAAGCCTAATTGCTCATCGTGGCAGTTTGCACAAGCGATTTGATTGGACGCTGATAAGCGCGGGTCGTTAAATAGCTTTTCGCCTAACTCTGCCTTTGCCTTGCTGTATGGATTGTAGGTAGGGTAGGGTGGCGTTTGTGGCAGTGCCTCTATCTCGCGGAATTCCACGCCATCGCTTAAATGTGGCTTTATCCAAAACTTTGAATCCGCCTTGTAAGATTCGACAATCTCATCGCGCGAAAGCTCTTTTGTGCCACTCGCACTTATTAGATTCGCCACAATTAGCGACATAATCACAACTAAAAATTTCCTCATAATCTCTCCTTTGTTTAAAATTTATATCCAATTTGTAGCCAAAATTGCCGTCCTACTTCATACACGGGAATCGAACTAGCCGCCGCAAAGCTAGTATTTGAAATCGCGCCAGTTGTCCCGCTTAAAGTAGTCATATTTTTCAAATTTAGCACATTAAAAATATCTACATTAAGATAAAGTGTGTGGCGCATTTTCTCACCACGATAAAAATCCACCTCGAATCCCACGCGCATATCCCAGCCAAATGTGTTTTTAAAGTGCATTTTGCCATATTGCGAACCGCTAAAAGTTGTATCATACCCTGCGCTATTTTTATTTAATAGCACCATTTTATCATACCCAGCTTTGTAGCGGAAAAAGTTATTCCACAGCCACCTTGTGCGTCCCCACTCAAAGCTATGCGTAGTATTTAATCGCAATGTCCAAGGCAAGGCAAAATTCTCTGTCGGGCGGTCGCGGTATTTGATGATTTGCCCATTATACATTATGTCATTATCGTTATAATATGCGTCATCATAAGTGTAGAGATTGTAGCTTCGCTTTGTTTGCGTGTAGTCAAATGCAAATAAATAGTGATGACTTATGCCAAAGGTGTGAATGGGCTTTATATTTTGGATAATTAGGCTAATAATATGGCTTTCGCTTTGTCCGTCATTATTCCAAGTGTAGTAATTTGTCATATAGCCAGATTCGGTGGGTGCGTTTATGGTGCTTCGCCTAACCTGCATTATTTCATCTTTGCCATTGCGATGAATGTATTTTATGCCTATGCTAAACATATCTAAATTTTGCGTGATTCCGCCCATTAGCTCATCATCATAGGGGACATTTAGTTGATTAAATTTATATGATGAAGTGGAGTTTGTCTTAGGCGTTTCTGTCCAATTAGCAGTCGGCGAATTGCGCGAAAAACTCTTTGTATTTCGCTGATTATAATCATATAATCTATACGCAAAGAGATTGCGTCCGTAGTAGCGATTCGCCCCAAAGGTTATGGTAGTCTGCCAATCTTTTGGCGCGGGGCTTATATAATTCATCGCATATCGTGGTGCAAGAGTGATTTTATCCATATAGTTATCGCCATCAAGGCGCAGTCCAAAACGCGCATTTAGCTCCCCACCACTGCCAAAATTTAGCCTTATATCATCTTCGGCAAAAAAGCTATATGCGAAATTATCAAATTTTACGCTTCCAGCTTGTCGGTAATTGGAGATATTATTGAAATATTGCCCATTGTTCCAGCTACTTTGATTATAAGGTTTGCTACTTGAGCAACTCCATAGCCCTAAATTATCAGGTGCATTGGGGCAATTAGTGCCATTTGGCACTTGCACGGGATTGGCAAATCCTATGTAATCATTAAGTCGCTCTTTTGATAACATTTGATAGTTTAGCTCCCCGCCAAAGCGAAAATCGTGCTTAAATGCCCCAAGTGCAATGGTATCAAAGGTAAAATCGCTTTTATAATTTAGTGTATTTTGAATTTGATTCATATCGCCATATCCGCCTTCATTAGCTTTATTGCTACCATTTATCGCCCAATTTTTATCATCTGATGCATACCAGCTCATATAATAACTTGCATCACTTCGGCGAGAATTTTCCAAATATGAATAGCCTAACTGATTATTCCAAAGTCCCGCATTTGTCTGCCATAGTGCCTTTAACCCACCTTGCCACCCACCGCTTTGCATTTCATAGTAGCTATTTTTATCCGTATCTTTATAATAGGTATTAAATTGTGGCATATAGGCTAAAGACGCCTCTAGCGTGAGTGATTCAAGTGGATTATAATGCGCTTTAAGATAGCCATTGTAGGATTGTCGTTTTTGTGTGCGCGTGGAGTTTGTCTCTGTGCCACCTTTTGTGGTGCTAGTAGAGTTATATGCTTGAAGTGGGATAAAACTTTGCGTGGTTGTAAAACTTGCGATTAAACCCAAATCATCGATAATATAGCCCTCTGTATTTGCGCGGACTATGTGCTTATGAAACTTTGGCTGATAATTTTCATTGCTACTTGTATAAAATGCACTCTCCGCACTATCATCGATATGATATTGCGTAAAATAATTTGCAGTGTGCTGATAGCTGATATTTGCGTGCCACCCGTCTGCCCGTGCATTGCGAATATTTGCCTCTACCACACCACCGCTAAATCCACCATAACTCGCACTTATATTTGAATCTAACACTGCTATCGAATCTAATAAGCTACTATCGACATTTAGCCCCTGCGAACGCCCACTTCTTATCGCGTCAGGTCCATTTGTATTGCCACCTGCGGGGTCTAAGTCATTATTCATATTAAAGCCGTCAAGCTGAAAATTATTTTGATAAAAAAGTCCGCCTGAAATGCTAATATTTGCAGGGTCTATTTCCCCGGGCGTGGTGCTTTTGCTCTGTGCGTTGTCAAATTGCACATTTGGCAAAATCTTAAGAATGCTTGTAATATCGCCATTTCCACTTGGGCTTGAATCTAGTAGATTTTTACTCACGCCACTACCGCTTTGATATGTCTCATACTCGGCTTTAGCGCGAATCGTAGAAGTGCCAATATCTACAACTTCGTAATTGCC
>JBNMJF010000243.1:0-3211 GCA_050873665.1 Helicobacteraceae bacterium | reverse complement strand
TGGCATTCCAAGCACACTCATATCACCGATTGCGTCCAAAATCTTGTGGCGGACAAATTCCTCTTTGTAGCGCAAACCCTCTTTATTCAAAATCCCGCTTTCATCAAGCACAATGCAGTTTGAGAGATTGCCACCCTTTGCAAGTCCAATGGAGCGCAGGTAATTCACCTCTTGCAAAAAGCCAAATGTCCGCGCACGGGCGATTTCGTCTTTATACTTTTGCGTGGAATATGTGAATTTATAATGTTGCGTTTTTATGGCAGTGTGATTAAAATCAATGGTAAAATCAAAAATCGTCTCCTTGCTAGGCTCTACACGGACGAATTTTTCGCCGTCTTTGACTTCGATAGGCTTTTTTATCGCTAACGCCTTTTTGGGCGCGTCCTGCATTGCGATTCCCGCCTCCTCCAAAAGCATACAATAGCCAATCGCGCTGCCGTCCATTATCGGCACTTCCTCATTATCCAAAACAATGCGCAAATTATCGATGCCATAAGCGTGAATCGCGCTTAGCAAATGCTCGATTGTAGAGACTTTCGCTTTTGGATTGCCATTCTCATCAAGGACGCCAAGCACCGTTGCCAAAGTCGTATCGATGACATTATCCGCATTTAGCGGGATACTCACGCCCAAATCACTTCGATAAAAGACAATCCCGCAGTTTTCGCCCATTGGCTCTAAATTCATCTTTACACTTACGCCTTTGTGCAGTCCGATTCCTACTAATTCTACGGGTTTTTTAATGGTTCTTTGCTTCATAATTTTTCCTTTTTCTTTGAGCGATTCGCGCTTTTTTGTGGCGAATCGCACGAACAATCAAAGTGCCAAAATATCGGTAATTTTTGGTCCAATCTTATCCTTTGTGATGAGATTTAGCTTGTATTTTAGCATATTTGGCGTGATTGCAATGCCCTGAAAGAGGATTTTGCCTTTGGCGATTTTGGATAGCACCATATATTCGCCCCTGCAGTCGATATTGCCATCGCATTTGCCAAACACAAAGACATTTTTGCTACTTTTGATATTCGCACCGCTATTCACGCGATTAAACACAACTATATCACTATCGCCTGAGATTTCCTTGCCACTGCGGATAAGCTCGGTGAAAACTTGGGATTTGATTTGCGATAAATCGGCGCGATTCGTGGCGTTTGGATTCGTGGGATTTGGCTGATTTCCCGCAAGATTCGCCTGATTCGCGCTTTTTTTAGCCGAATCTTTGCTTGAATCACTTGCAATCACTGCCAAATCTCTTTTCAAATCACTGATATTTTTATCAATCAAACTTTTCTTTCCAAAATGCTGATTTTTTGGCTTGATATAATCAATATCGCATTTTTCTAGCAGCTCTTTTAATCGCGGTGTCAAGTCCTCTACGATTATTAGATATAGCTTTAGCATTTCTTTATTTTTGGTGATGAATCGCTCTAATTCATCAATATCATTATCCTTTGATATGAAAAAAACTTGTAAATTATATTGCTGAATCTTGGGCATCGTTGCTATCTATAATCTCCTTTGCGTTATTTATAATGTCATTGATATTGGTTTTTAGCCACCTGCTATCCATCCACTCATTTGCCACGCTTGGGACGCCCTGCAGTAGCATACTAAAATGCAAATGGTCGCCAAAAGCAAGTCCTGTTGCGCCACTTTTTGCGATAATATCGCCTTTTTTCACAAAATCGCCCTCTTTGACAAAAGATTCGCTTAAATGCGCATAAAGACTTGCCACGCCGTATCCGTGCTCGATAATCACAGCATTGCCGTGAATCCCCATTTCCTCGCTTAGCACTACTACGCCGTCATTTGACGCGGTAATTGGCATATTTTTAAATCCCGCCAAATCCACGCCCAAATGGTAGCTTTCCCCAGCCTCTGCGCGATTAAAGCTAAATTTACGATAATCGCCAAAAAGCCCCACCACTCGCGCGCTACCTGTGGGCTTAAACACCTCAAATCCGCCGATTTCTCGCTCAGCGTTTAAAATCTTATTTTCGATTATGCGCGAATCTTTGGCGCGAAAGCCCTCATTGACATAGCGGAATTTTGCGATTTCGTCCTCAAAAGTATCCAAAGCGCGGATATTTTCATTTTCAATCATCTCTGTGATTTTGCCATCGATGAAATTTTGCTTTAGCGGAATGTTGCTTACGCGATAGTTGCGATTATAGCGCATAAAATTTATGCTAAATCGCCTCGCATTCCCCGCCCTATCTTGGGCGATAATCGCGCCATTAAAGCTTGGATTGTGAATGTGCCACGGAATGATTCCTATGTAATAATGGGGCTTGTAAAATGGAAACGCCACAAAACTTTGAAAGCCATTTGTAAGCGAGATATTCGCCAAAGCATCGTCATTTGCGTAAAAAATCACCGCAGCCGCGCCACCTTTTATGATGACATTGCTCATTTGAATAATATTCACTTGCGGAAGTTGCGTGTCTATCGTCATCTCAAGCGTTTTCACGCTTTTATTTCCCATAAAAAAGCTATAATTGCTCGAATCTCTCGCAGTGATTTTATATGTGAGTTTGTCGCCGTTTTTGATATTCATCTTGGGAATGGGGAGGTTGAATCGCACCTCTTTTTTGCCCCCCGCCTTGCGATTTAGCAAAATCTTTTCGCCATCTTTGCCAACAAGCGCGACTTCATAATTAGCAATCCCGCTCTCATCGCTTAAAACTATGGGAATGTCCCATTTTAGGTTATAGTAGCTCATATTGGGCGTCTCAATATTGGGCGGGATTCGCTCAAACTTTGGCGAAGTCGCCACAAACCACCCGCCCCACGCAAATAAAATCAAAAATATAAAAAAAACAACATTGCCTTTGAAAAATTTTTTGATGAATCGTTTCGAGTTTGCCATTCAGATATTTCCATTTTTTCATAAAATTTTGCGTATTGTATGAAATTTTGTGTTAAATTTATATTGTAAAAGCCAAAATTTTTAGATTTTTTTGCAAAATAGCGCAAAAAATGGGCTTTGGTGTCGAATCTTTAAAATTATATTGTGGATTTTTGTCTATTTTTGTGTGAAATTTTTGCCAGAACGATAAAATTTATTATTTGCATAAGTTTTTTATAAAGTTTTTTATGTAAAATTCGCATTCACTCTTTGAAAAAAGAGATAAATTTAACTTAAAAACGGAGAAAAACAATGTTAGTTACAAAACAAGCACCAAACTTCACAGCAGAGGCGTTAAAAGCC
>JBNMJF010000242.1:0-3213 GCA_050873665.1 Helicobacteraceae bacterium | reverse complement strand
TTGCAATCCTGCGTAAAGACGGCACATTTAAAATCGTGCGAAAATTTGGCTACAATGATTACAAAAAAAGGAATGGATAAATGAAATTCGCGGATTTACACAATCACACAAAGCGTTGCAATCACGCAGTGGGCGAGTGCAGAGAGTATGTCGAAATGGCGTTAGCGCGGGGAATCACCACATTTGGCTTTTCCTGCCACGCCCCGATGAATCACGATTCGCATTACCGAATGCAATTAGGCGAAGTTGATGAATATCTAAGCGAGATTCGCACCCTGCGTGATGAATTTAGTGGGCGAATCGACATAAAAATCGCCTTTGAAGTGGATTTTATCACAGGCAGAGCGCACTTGCTTGAATCGCGCATTTTAGAGGCGGAAGTGGATTACTTAATCGGCTCGGTGCATTTTTTGAACGAATGGGGCTTTGATAATCCCGCATATATCGGCAATTACGAGGGCAAAGACATTGATGGCATTTGGCGCGAATATTTGGAATCAATCGCAAATATGGCGCAAAGTGGGTATTTTGACATTGTGGGGCATTTTGATTTGATGAAAATCTTTAACAATCGCCCAAGTAAGGCTGTGGAGGGCGATATTGTGCGAACGCTTGAAGCGATAAAGGACAATGATATGGCGCTTGAAATAAACGGCGCTGGGCTAGATAAGCAAATCGCTGAGATTTACCCAAGTAGCGCGATTTTAAGCACCGCGCATAAAATGGAAATCCCCATTTCTTTTGGCTCAGACGCCCACGCTCCGCAAAAAGTAGGGATTCACAAAGATAAGATGATAGCCTTAGCGCGAAAAGTGGGCTACAAAAAGGCAGTGAATTTCACAAATCGCAAAAGAGAATTTTATGAGTTTTAAAGGGCGAATCTATCGATGATAAATTTTTGGATTTAAAAAAAATGCGTGATTATATCTTAAAGCGAATCTTATTGTTAATCCCCACGCTATTTGGGATAATGTGTGTGAATTTTGCCATTATTCAGCTATCCCCGGGCGGTCCTATCGAGCTACTTATCTCCAAGCACAGCGCATTAGCGTCAAATGAATTAAATCAGGCGAATCTAAGCGATAGCTTTTACAAAGGCAGAGCGGGGGTGAGCGATGAGAGTATCGAAGAGCTAAAGAAACTCTATGGCTTTGATAAGCCCATAGTAGCGCGGTTTTTTAAGATGATAGGTGATTATATTTGCTTTGATTTTGGAGAGAGTTTTTATCGCAAAAGTAGTGTGGTTGAGATTATCAAAGAAAAATTGCCCGTATCTATCTCGCTTGGCGTTTTTAGCACACTTTTGATTTATCTTATTTCTATTCCGCTTGGCATTGCAAAGGCTACGCGCAATGGCTCTAAATTTGACACCATTTCAAGCGTTATCATAATCTTTGCTTACTCGCTCCCTGCGTTTATTTTGGCGATTTTGCTAATCATTTTATTTTGCGGTGGAAATTATTTGGATATTTTCCCGCTAAAAGGCATTGTGAGCGATGATTTTGCCGCGCTTAGCGCGTTTGGCAAGGTTAAAGATTATCTTTGGCATATCACACTGCCTGTTTTTTGCATTACAATCGGTGGATTCGCCACGCTTGGGCTTTTGGTGAAAAATTCATTTTTAGATGAGATTCACAAGCAATATGTCCTAGTGGCGCGGACAAAGGGCTTAAGCCAATCGCAAGTGATTTATCGGCATATTTTTCGCAATGCAATGCTACTTGTGATTGCGAGTTTTCCAAGCGCGTTTATGGCTATGTTTTTTAGTGGTTCGCTTATGATTGAGATTATATTTAGTCTCGATGGGCTGGGGCTTTTGGGCTATGAATCCATTGTCAATAAGGACTATCCTGTGATTTTTTCAACGCTGTATATTTTTACGCTTTTGGGGCTTGTGATAGGCATCATCAGCGATTTGACTTACGCGCTAGTAGATAGGCGAATCGACTTTGAGGGACGATGATGAGCGAGTTTTGGTATCATTTTAAGCGCAAAAAGTTAGCATTTTTTAGCGCGATTTTGTTTGGCATAATTTTTATTGTAAGTCTTTTTGCGCCCTTTATTGCCAATGATAGAGCGATTTTGATTTATAAGGATTCGCAGCTCTATTTTCCTATATTTTTTGATTATGTGGAGAGTGATTTTGTGGATTCGCGCTTAGATTTGCGCGAATCTAACGCCGAATCTGCCACAGATTCGCAAGATTCGCGCGAATCTAGCGTGGATTCAAACGAATCCACCGCCATTTTTGAATTTGGCATTGATTATAATGATTCGCATTTTAGGGAGATTTTAGGCGATGCTTTTGTTATAAATCCGCTTATTCCTTATTCTTACAATACAATCATTTACGACTTGTCCGCGCCACCGCCAAATCCTCCCAATGCCAAAAATATTTTAGGCACTGATGATAAGGGCAGGGATTTGTTTGCTAGACTGCTTTATGGTGTGCGAGTGAGCCTTATTTTTGGCATAATTTTAAGTGTGCTTAGCTCTGGCATTGGCATTTGTGTGGGCGCGTTGCAGGGCTTTTATGGGGGCAAAGTGGATATTATCACCCAAAGGCTTGTGGAGATTTGGGCGAGTGTGCCTATTTTGTTCGCGCTCATCATCATTTCTAGCTTTATCGTGCCGACATTTTGGCGTGTGCTTTTTATCGTGCTGTTATTTTCGTGGATTAGTTTGGTGGGATTCGTCCGTGCTGAGTTCCTGCGGGTGCGGAATTTTGACTTTGTAAAAGCCGCAATGGCGATGGGCGCGAGTAATCTTAGGATTGTGTTTCGCCACATTCTCCCAAATGCGCTTATTTCCACGACTACTTATTTTCCTTTTATCCTAGCTGGGAGCATTGCCACGCTTACCACGCTTGATTTTTTGGGATTTGGGCTACCTAGCGAGTATGCGTCTTTGGGTGAGATTTTAAATCAAGGCAAGGACAATCTAAACTCCCCGCACATAGGCATTATTGGCTTTTTAAGTGTGAGTATTTTGCTCTCTCTCTTAGTCTTTATTGGCGAAGGCGTAAGGGATAGCCTAAATCCAAAGCATTCGCGTGATAGCGATTTTAAGCGCGATTTAGGGGGCGACAATGCTTTTTAGCGTGAAAAATCTTAGCTTTAATTTTCATAATTTCGCGCTAAAAGATATTAGCTTTACGCTTAAAAAAGGCGAGATTTTAGGCATTATTGGCGAATCTGGTAGTGGGAAAACGCT
>JBNMJF010000241.1:0-3235 GCA_050873665.1 Helicobacteraceae bacterium | reverse complement strand
TCAAGCCTTCGCTCTAACAAAGAGATGAGATTTTCCCCAGTGTTGCCTTCGATTCGGTTTGCTTCGTTGAAAATCAGCCTAAATTGTCGCTCGGAGATTCCATACATAATCTTTGCTTTTTGTTTCTCGCGCAACTGCAATCCGTAATCAGAGATTTTACCGCCACTTTGTCCGTGCTGTCCGGGTCCGTATTTGCGCTTATTGATGGCGCATTTCCCAGCCAATCGTCTCTCGCCTTTCATATCTAGATTCACACCGAATCTTCGCTCTAATTTCTCCACAGGTCCTAAATATCTTGCCATAAATGCTCCTTATACGCGTCTTCGTTTTGGTGGTCTGCAACCATTATGTGGCAGTGGCGTTACATCTTTTAGCCAAAGCACTTTTATGCCCTCAACTGCGCCCACGCTTTTTACTGCGGACTCGCGCCCACTGCCCGGTCCTTGAATCTTAATGCCGACTTCTTTAATGCCAAATTCCTTTGCTTTCATTAGCGCGGCTTCGACAGATTGCTGTGCGGCGTAGGGTGTGGATTTTTTGCTACCTTTGAATCCAAGCGCACCAGCCGTATTCCAGCACAAAACATTACCCATTTCATCGGTAATCGTAACGACTGTGTTATTAAATGTCGCAGCGATATGGATAATGCCCTTTGCAATGCTTTTTTTTGCGGACTTTTTCTTTGTTGTTTTTACATTTGTCATTTTTGCCATTTCTTTACTCCTTATTTGCTACCTATGGTTTTGCGCTTACCTTTGCGGGTTCTAGCGTTATTTTTAGTCGTTTGTCCTCGCACAGGAAGCCCTTTTCGGTGGCGAATCCCACGATAGCTCCCAAGCTCCATTAGCGACTTAATATCCATTGTAACTTTTTTGCGCAAATCACCCTCTACAAGGTAGCTTTCTTGAATCTTTTTAGAGATTTTAGAAACCTCATCTTCGCTCAAATCGCTCACTCGCTTATCAAAGGACAATCCAATCGCATTCAAAATATCCCTAGAACTCTTTAGCCCAATACCATAAATGTAAGTTAGCGCGTATTCTACGCGTTTTTTCTTTGGCAAATCTACACCAGCAATCCTAGCCATTTTCTATCCTTGTCTTTGTTTATGTTTTGGAGTTACGCAAATCACGCGAATCACCCCAGCGCGTTTGATAATCTTGCATTTATCACACATTTTCTTTACCGACGGTCTGACTTTCATCTCTTTTACTCCTTAAAAATTTAAATTTGCGAAAAACGATTATTGTAGCATTTCATACTTAAATTCTACTTATATTTTTCGTCTAATCGTTTTTGAATCTCAACTAATTCAGGTTCTTTGGCTATGTCCTCATTTTTATACCGCAAAGTGATTCGCCCCTTGTCAATGCTATAAGGCGTAAGCTCCAACTTCACAATATCGCCCGTTAGGATTCGTATATAGTGCATTCTAAGCTTCCCAGCAATGTGGCATAAAACGACATAATCATTCTCCAACCCAACGCGAAAAGTCGCATTTGGCAAAACCTCAATGACTTTGCCATAAAGCTCGATAACATCGTCTTTGGACTTTTTCTTTCTCTCTTTATCATCGCGTTTGTCTCTCAAATAAACCTCCCTTAAATTAGATTCGTGCCTAAATTTCTGTCAAAATCACGGGCTTTGAATCTATCATTGCGATTGTATGCTCGTAATGTGCGCCATTTAGCCCGTCCTGCGCGACTACCGACCACTTATCGTCCAAAATCTTTGGTGTGCCGTCCTTTTGACAAACCATAGGCTCAATGCAAAAAACCATACCATTTCTTATCTTTGGACCCTGCTTTGCTTCAGGCGACTCCAAAAAGTTTGGAATCTCTGGCTCTTCGTGCGGACGAGTGCCAATGCCGTGTCCGCAAAATCCAAGCAACGGCACGAATCCGCAAGACTTAATCAAATCCTCAATCATCGCGCTTAGCTCTTTAAATCGCATTCCCACTTTCAAACTATCAATCGCGCTTAAAAGCACTTTTTTGGAGCAATCGATGACTTTTTGATTTGCCTCGCTAATCTCGCCCACACCAAAGGTAATCGCGCCATCGCCAAACCACCCGCCATATTCCACGCCAATATCCACGCCCAAAATATCGCCTTTTTTTAGCTTATACGAATCGGGAATGCCGTGAATGATGACTTCATTGACAGATAGGCAAATCGCCTTAGGAAATCCATAAAGCCCCTTAAATGACGCCTTTGCGCCTTGTGATTGTATAAAATCATCGGCGATATTATTTAGAAAATCCAAGCTAACGCCCTCTTTTGCATTTTCACGCACGAGATTTAGCGCTTGTGCTACGATTTTATTAGGCTTTCTCATCAAATCAATTTCTTTTTTATTTCGTATTGCGATAGCCATTATAGTCCTGTGGCACTTAGGGTTTTGTATTTATTCATATAAATTTGCGCTTCGATTCGACGCATCGTATCAATCGCCACTTGCACGACAATAAGCACCGCTGTCCCACCAAATACAAATGGTATCCCAGCACTTTTTAGCACCATCCAAGGGATTGTCGAAATACACGCCAAGTAAATCGCGCCCCAAAAGGTTAGATTACTCGCTGTGGTATTTAGGAAATTCGCCGTTCCCTCGCCCGGGCGCAGTCCGGGAATGAATCCGCCTTGCCTTTTGAGATTTTCCGAAATGTCTTTGGCGTTAAATACAATCGATGAGTAGAAAAACGCAAAAAACACCACAAGCACAAACATTAAGATATTATACGCATAGCCATTAGGGCTTAGAAAATCCGAAATGGCAAGCATTGTCTTATTGCTAGATGCTTGTAAAATGGTAGATGGGAAAATCAGCACCGCAGAGGCAAAAATCGGCGGAATCACCCCGCTAAGGTTGATTTTGATAGGGATATAATTCATAATGCGTTTGTTTTGATTTTGCATAATGATTTTTCTAGCGTAGCTCACAGGGATTCGCCGCTCGGCAAGCTCGATATATACGATAATAAAAATCGTCCCAAGCACAACGGCAAGCATTAAAATCGACACAATGATATTTATCTCGCCCTTACTAATCGAATCAAAAGTCTGCCCAATGGCTGAGGGAATCCCAGCTACGATTCCTGCAAAGATAATAAGGCTAATGCCATTCCCCACGCCTCTTTGCGTGATTTGCTCACCAATCCACATAAGCATCATTGTCCCAGCGAGCATTGAAACCGCAGAAATTAACACAAACATATTATTATCAATCAAAATC
>JBNMJF010000240.1:0-3287 GCA_050873665.1 Helicobacteraceae bacterium | reverse complement strand
TATCGGGCGTTGCGATTACCATATCAAAGTTTAGTTCGCCACCTTGAATCGTAGCCACCAAATCCTCATCGCCTACAATGTCCGCCCCTGCGTTTTTTGCCTCATCTGCTTTGATACCTTTGGCAAAAACGGCAACGCGCACTTTTTTGCCCGTGCCGTGTGGCAAAACAACCGCCCCGCGAATCATCTGGTCAGCGTGGCGCGGGTCTACGCCAAGCCTTATGGCAATCTCAACGGTCTCATCAAACTTCGCACTTGCCAAATCCTTAATCTTTGTAGTCGCGCTAGTCAAGTCATAAATCTTGCCTTTTTCTAATTTCGCGTTAAGATTTTGTATCCGTTTAGCTATTTTTTTCATTCACAACTCCCTAATCAATTATTTCTACGCCCATACTTCGCGCACTGCCTAAAACGATTTGCTTTGCGGCTTCTAAGTCGTTTGCGTTTAAGTCGTCCATTTTGGTTTTTGCGATGGATTCGACTTGTGTGTTAGTTAGCTTACCGATTTTGTTTTTTAGCGGATTGTCCGAGCCTTTTTTAATATTTGCTTCTTTTTTGATTAAATCCGTAACGGGCGGTTTTTTGGTGATAAATGTAAAGCTTTTATCTTGATAAACCGTGATAATCACAGGGATATTAAAATCACCCATATCTTTTGTCTTTTCGTTGAAAGCCTTGCAAAATTCCATAATATTCACGCCTCTTTGCCCTAGTGCTGGACCCACAGGCGGGGACGGATTCGCCTTACCTGCTGGGATTTGTAATTTTAATTCGCCGACTACTTTTTTTGCCATTTTATATCCTTTCTAAAATTTATATGATTTTTTCAACCTGAGAGTCTGGAATCTCAATGGGCGTATTTCTGCCAAAAATCGAAATATTTAGCTTCAATTTGCGATGCTCCATATCGTATTCCTCAACCGTGGCTGTAAAATTCAAAAATGCTCCATCAATAATCCGCACAAACTCGCCGGGGTAGAATGAAACCTTAGGCTTAGGTGCGGCGCGGTTATTTACCTTTTCTAAAATCACATCAATGTCTTTTTGGCTAAGCGGAGTGGGCTTTTTCGCCTCCCCGATGAATCGCCCAACGCGTGGCAGTGATTGTATCAAATGCCAAAGCTCGGTGCTTAAGTCGATTTTGATAAACACATATCCGGGATATAGGCTTCGCGCTGTTACTTTGCGCTTACTATTTTTAAACTCCACTATATCTTCTGTGGGCACAACTATTTGCTCCATTTTATCTAGCATATTGGTTTCTTTTAATAGATTTTCAATCGCTAATTTCACGGACTTTTCGCTACCTGAATAAGTCTGAATCGCATACCATTCTAATGCCATTTTGCTTCCTTATAATATGCTAGATACGATGGCATCTAGGATTACATTGACAAGTGCCAAAAATAAAGTTACCACAGTTACCACAGATAAAATCGAAATATGCGCACTGCGTATTTGCTCTTTTGTGGGAAAGATGACTTTATCTAACTCGTCTTCTGCTAATCTAAGTGCCGTAGTTAGTTTTTTCATAGAAACTCCATTACCTAAAATAAATAGTTATGACCACCGAAAATTCGCCAAAATGTCAATCAAATCGCTTTTTTAAGAATCACGCCGATAAAATGCCGAATCTCTATCGCAATTTCAATCGAATCTATCAACAGAATCTTGGCAGGTCAGGAGGGACTCGAACCCCCAACAGTCGGTTTTGGAGACCGATGCTCTACCATTGGAGCTACTGACCTTTTATGTGAGCGTTTGGCGTATTAGATTCGCGCTTAAAGATTCGCACAAATCTTAAAAATTTAAGATTTCGATGGCGAATCGCACTTATAAATCTAATCCACTTCAGCCGAATCCTCCGCCAAACTCCCACAATCTAACTCTTTAATTTTACCTCTTTGTGAATCGTATGTTTATTCAACCTAGGGCAAAACTTTTTGAGCTCCAGTTTTTCTGTATTTGTCTTAGCATTCTTTGTGGTGGAATAATTTATATCGCCACACTCAGAACACTTCAACCCGATTTTAATTACATTTCCCTTAGCCATTTTCTAAAAACCTTTATTTGATGATTTTAGTAACCACACCTGCGCCTACAGTTCTACCGCCCTCGCGAATCGCGAATCGTGTGCCTTCTTCAAGCGCGATTGGGTTGATTAGCTCGACTGTGATTTTTACATTGTCGCCGGGCATTACCATTTCTACGCCGTCAGGCAAAGTGATTGAGCCTGTAACATCGGTAGTTCGCACATAGAATTGCGGACGATAGCCTTTAAAGAATGGTGTGTGGCGTCCGCCCTCGTCTTTTGATAGGACATAAACTTCGCCTTCAAAATTCGTGTGCGGAGTGATTGAGCCGGGCTTACAAAGCACCATACCTCTTTCCACTTCCTCTTTTTTAGTGCCTCGCAAAAGAACGCCGACATTATCACCAGCTTCGCCTTTGTCAAGCTCTTTTCTAAACATTTCCACGCCTGTAACGGTTGTTTTTTGAGTATCGCGAATCCCTACGATTTCGATTTCATCGCCGACTTTTACCACACCGCGCTCGATTCTACCTGTAACAACCGTTCCGCGTCCCGCGATTGAGAATACATCTTCCACAGGCATTAGGAATGATTTTTCAGTATCCCTTTGTGGAGTGGGGATAAATTTATCCACTTCTTCCATTAACTTTAGGATTTTTTCGCCCCATTCGCCAATTTTGCCTGTTTTAGCTTCTTCTAGTGCTTTTAGCGCAGAACCAGCTACGATAGGCGTATCATCGCCGGGGAATTCATATTTGCTTAAAAGCTCTCTAACTTCCATTTCCACCAATTCAAGCAATTCCGCGTCATCTAGCATATCTTGTTTATTTAAAAACACTACGATATAAGGGACGCCGACTTGTCGAGAAAGCAAGATATGCTCTCTAGTTTGTGGCATAGGACCATCAGCCGCCGATACGACTAGAATCGCGCCGTCCATTTGTGCCGCACCTGTAATCATATTTTTTACATAGTCGGCGTGTCCGGGACAATCCACATGCGCATAGTGGCGATTTTCTGTCTCATACTCGATATGCGAAGTCGCAATCGTAATACCGCGCTCTTTTTCCTCTGGGGCATTGTCGATATTGTCATAGTCTTTCAACTCTGCCAAGCCTTTTAGCGATAGCACAGCAGAAATCGCAGCACTAAGCGTAGTCTTGCCGTGGTCGACATGCCCAATTGTGCCCACATTCACATGGGGCTTATTTTTGATAAACTTCTCTTTTGCCATAACATTTCTCCTTATGTTTTG